>DATGFK010000346.1:0-3525 GCA_035309185.1 Aggregatilineales bacterium | reverse complement strand
GCATTACGCCCAGGCCGTTCACGCCGGAAAACCTGTCGTATATGAAGCAATTCAAGGTTGTCACGTCGGCCAAAAAGTTCCTGGGCCAGGCGCTCGAAGAGGATCGCGTGCGCGAGGCCGCGCACTCCGTTTAAGCCATTTGCTTTAGCCTGAAAATTCCGATTTGCATTCAGGGAGGCAGTCATGGTTCAGCGTGAAGTTTTCTGGTCAACCATTGGACGGTTCACCATTCGCGGAATCGTGTGGGGTATCGTGCTCGGCGGCGCGTACGGAACGTTCATCTTACCCATTATTGGAACCGTGTTTGGCGCCTTCTATGGTGGCCTCGTGGGCTATCCTCTGGGTACGCTTAACGGCCTGATCATGGCAGTGGTTGGCACTGGCTCCAACGTATTCAGATCGCGGCAGGCCGTCGGCCTCATCTGCGCTGCGACAAGCCTTGCGGGTTCCTTAATCGGGTTTACGCTGTTGTTCCAACATACCAACATCGCCATCCTCGCGATTCCGTCGGGCCTTGCCGCATTCTCCACGTTTGCGACGACGCAGAGTATCGCGCTCATCAACCGAGACGGCCCCGAAAAGCCAAAGAACAAACCCAAGAGGAATGCGGCACCAGATAATCTGCCCTCGACTCAGAATTTCCTCCTGGACTGATAGCAATGCTTTGTGTTGTATAGAAGAGCCGAGGTAATCCGGCCTGATTGCCCTCACCCCCTGGCCCCCTCTCCCAAAAAACAGGAGAGGGGGAACCTGCTAAGGTACACAGCATGGATCCCTTTCTCGCGCTTCGTCCAGGCCACTGGGGTGGCTGTGGACAGGGATGGCAGTTGTACGGGGCAAAAGGTTGGCGCCGGGGGGCCACATGAGCGCCGGAGGTCAGTCTTGCCAATGGCGCGGCTCGTGCTATAATCGCGGCGCTACTAAAGGTGCAGGAAAGAGAACTTCATGCAGACGATTTCTCAAGCGTTGCAAATCATTCAGCTCATTATCGCGCTATGCCTGATCGTTGTGATCATTTTGCAGGCGCGCGGGCAGGGCCTGGGCAGCTTGTTCGGCGGCGGCGATGCCGGAATGGGCATCAGCAAGACACGGCGCGGCCTGGAGCGCACCCTGTTCCAGATCACGATTGTCCTGGCGGCGTTATTCCTGTTGAACGCCATCGTCCAGATTATGCTGCCTGTCGCAACAACCGTCGTCACTCCTGGCTAAGGCAAGTTCCAGGCTTGAAGTAGGGCGCGCAAACCAGCCTTGGCTGGTTTCCAGGTTTTCAATTCTGATTTTGAGGGGGTGTTCTGTGCGATCCGACAGAACACCTTTTGCGTTTTCAGGAGACCTTCGTAGATGCTCAAAAAATATCGCGGGCCTGTTTTAGCTTTCGGCGCGGCCATTGTCCTGCTGGCGATTGTCCTCGTCACGCGGCCTACCAGCCCCGTGAGCAGCAATACCGGCGATAGCTCCGGCCCTACCTCAACCTCCGTACCACTGCTGCCTACCAATACGCCACTGCCAACGCTCATCCCGGCGACGCCGATCCCCTTCCAGGACCTGGACACGGCTACACTGCACGAAGCCGTCGTGGGCTGCTTCAAGAAGTTGAATCCCCTGCTGGCGGGCTACAACCAGCCTGACCTGGACGCTTCCTCTTTGATCTTTGAAGGCCTGACGACCACCAACGAGTACGGCGCTGCGATCCCTAACCTGGCAAGCTGGACAGTTTCCAATGATGGCCTGATCTACGTCTTCAAGCTGCGTTCTGACGTGCTGTGGCAAGACGGACAGCCGCTGACCAGCGCCGACGTGCTGTTTACCATCCACATGATGCAAGACCCGGCTTTTCCCGGACGGCCAGACCTGCACACGTTCTGGCAGACGGTGGACGTGGACGCGCTCGACGCTCACACGGTGCGGTTTGTGCTGGCCCAACCGCTGGCGGCCTTTCCTGATTACCTGCGAATCGGGCTGCTGCCCGAACACGCGCTCAAGGGCACGCCTGCCGGCGCATTTTCGACCCATCCCTTCAATCTGGCGCCGATTGGCACCGGGCCGTATCAGTTCGACGGGCTGATCGGAACCACCAGCACCATTACCGGGCTGCGCCTGCGCCTCTCTGCAACCTATCGCCAGCGGCCTGAAGGCAAGGACGGTTATGCTTTGCAGGAGATCGTTTTCCACTGCACGTCCTCCTTCAACGACGCGATGGCGGCCTTCCAGCACGGCGATGTCAGCAGCGTGAGCGAACTGCCCGCCGACACACTCAAGCAGGTAGCCGATCTGACCCAGTTGACGGTGCATACCGCCTATCGCCCTGCCTTTGGCGCCGTGATCTACAACTGGCAGCGCGACCAGGTGGCCTTCTTCCGCGACTTCCGAATGCGCCAGGCATTGGCCCGCAGCGTGGATCGTACCACGCTGGTGGGGCGTTACCTGGATGGGCGCGCCGTCCCGGCGGACAGTCCTATCCTGCCCAGTTCATGGGCCTACACGCCCAGCGTGACCTGTCCTGCCTTCGACCCGAACAACCCCGACGCGGCCAAAACCCGTCTCGCGCAGGTACAGATTCAGCCTATCGTCGCGCCCGCCGGAACGCAGGCCGCCGCTGCCGCAGCAGGGGGCACCGCTGCCGCGCCCGCGCCGGTTGGCCCTGTCTCGCCCTCCGATTTCAAGTTTACATTGCTCGTCAGTAACGATCCGGCCCTGGCCGGGCTGGCAGGCGAGATTGTGAAGTCGTGGAACGCGCTAGGCCCCAAAGTGACGCTGACCGTCGTGGATGCCTCGACCTTCAAGAGCCGCCTGGTAGCCGGGAACTTCGACGCGGCGCTGGCCGAACTGGACATGGCCCCTAACGCCGATCCCGATCCGTACAGCCTGTGGCGGCAGCGGCCCGACGAGGGTGGCCTGAACTTTGGCGGTCTGAACGAGCGCCGCATCAGCCAACTCGTCGAATCGGCCCGTCGGGAAGTGAACGGCGCGCATCGGGCCGAACTCTACCAGCAGTTCCAACAGTTGTTCTGCGACCAGGCGGCGGCGCTGCTGCTGTACTATCCTGTCTACGCCTACGGGACAGACAGCCGATTGGCAGGCGTACAACTGGGCTTCATGGCCGATCCGAGCGAGCGCTTCCGCACGCTGCAATACTGGCACTTCGTGCAGTCGTGATGAAAACCGGTGCATGTGAATCTGCGGCGAATGCTATAATGAATCTTATGTCATGAAAGCGCCTGGGGAGCAAGTAGTTCATGTCCGATTTGATGGAAGAAGTAATCAGCGAAATCCATAAACTTCCAGAGGAAGATCAGGATGCACTTGCCCAGTGGATTCGCTATGAGCTTGAATCTGAACAGCGTTGGAAAGAAGCCTTTGCTGCTTCGGAAGATATATTGGGACAGATGGCAGATGAAGCGCTGGCCGAACACCGGGCCGGGAAAACCTTACCACTCGATCCCGATACCCTGTGAAATCCTCCAAATATCCTGGTTTTGGATCGGCTCCCACGCCAATTATGACAAAGTGCTATCCCGTCTCTAG
>DATGFK010000345.1:0-7705 GCA_035309185.1 Aggregatilineales bacterium | reverse complement strand
ACCATGATGTTCGACGGCTTGATGTCGCGGTGGATCACGCCCTGGCGGTGGGCGTAATCGAGGGCTGAAGCGATCTGGTTAAGCAGGAAAACCGCGTCTGGAAGGGATAGCTTTTCGCGGGTAATAATGTCCTTGAGCGTGCCGCTGGGCAGATAGCGCATCACGATATAGGGCGGATCGCTCTGTCCGTTATAATCGTAGACTGGCAAAATATGCGGGTGTTCCAGGCGGGCAATCAGTCGCGCTTCCCGCGTAAAGCGTTCCAGCGCTGTCGCATTGAGGGAAATGGATTTATGGATCACTTTAACCGCGACGAAGCGATCCATGTTGGGCTGGTAAGCGCGGTAGACGCTTGCCATCCCGCCATGCCCTATCTCTTCGATCAGGTCATAAGGGCCGAGTTTGCTGCCGATCATAGTCTGTAAATCTTCTCCGCCTGGGCGGCGCTTTGCTTGAGCACAGGGGCATTCTAACACAGCCGCTGAGGTGGGGCTAATCGGCGGAGGACAGCCAACGGGATACAATAGCATAATTGGTTGATTGCTGGCTTGATTCTAATGATCGAATCAAAAGACTGGAATAGCCCGATGCCGGAAAAATCGCAAAACAATTATCATTTTGAAACGCTCGTCATCCACGCGGGCCAGGAGCCTGACCCGACCACGGGCGCGGTTATGACGCCCATTTACCAGACTTCAACCTACGTCCAGGCTGGCCCGGCGCAGCACAAGGGCTACGAATACAGCCGTACCGATAACCCGACGCGCAAGGCGCTCGAAGACTGTCTGGCGGCGCTGGAAGGCGTGCCTTACGGACTCGCCTTTGCCAGCGGCATGGCGGCGATTGATACCATCTTCAAGCTGCTGGCTCCCGGCGATCACGTGATCGCCTCCAATGACGTGTACGGCGGGACATTCCGGCTGGCCGATAAAGTGTGGGCCAATTATGGGATCGCCTTTAGCTGGGTGGACGTGAGCAGCCTCGATGCCATTCGCGCCGCGATCCGCCCGGCGACACGCCTGATCTGGTTGGAAACGCCTACCAATCCCCGCCTGGGATTGGCCGACGTTGCCGCCGTAGTCGGGCTGGCGAACGATGCCAAACGTTCGGACGGACGCCGCCCACTGATCGTTGTGGACAACACGTTTGCCAGTCCAGCCTTGCAACAGCCGCTCCGGCTGGGCGCGGATCTCGCGATCCACAGCACGACGAAATACCTGGGCGGCCACAGCGACGTGGTCGGCGGCGCCGTGATGACCGGGGACGAGGCGCTCTTTCAGCGCTTGAAGTTTT
The DNA here is from genome assembly GCA_035309185.1 of Aggregatilineales bacterium. Taxonomy (GTDB): domain Bacteria; phylum Chloroflexota; class Anaerolineae; order Aggregatilineales; family UBA2796; genus DATGFK01. The sequence continues at coordinate 6,412 of DATGFK010000345.1, read as the reverse complement.
TGCAAAATGCCGCCGGGGCCGTGCCTGGCCCGCAGGATTGTTTCCTGGTGCTACGCGGATTGAAAACTCTGGCGCTGCGTATGGAGCGGCACTGTTCAAACGCGCAGCAAATCGCAGAATTCCTGGCCGATCACGCCCAGGTGGCGACGGTCAACTACCCCGGCCTGCCCTCGCACCCGCAGTACGACCTGGCCCGCAGGCAGATGCGCGGCCCCGGCGGCATGATCAGCGTGATCCTCAACGGCGGAGCCGAGGCAGGCAAGCGCTTCGTTTCCCATACGCGACTCTTTCAACTGGCCGAGAGCCTGGGCGGCGTGGAAAGTCTGATCGAGCATCCCTACAGCATGACTCACGCCAGCCTTGCCGCCAGCGATCTGGCCGTCGATCCGGGCCTGGTACGCTTGAGCGTGGGAATCGAGCACGTGGACGATCTGCTTGACGATCTACGCCAGGCGCTCGTGGCGAAGTAAGGAGAGGTTGTTGATCTCAGCCCCATTAAGGCAGCAGATCGAAATAGTCGGTATGTTTTGGTTGGATCATCGAGAAGTCACGACGATCAAAGGTGCAAATGCCGGTAATGCCCAAACGTTCAGCCAGGGCAGTCAAGCAGCAGTCTACAAAATCTAATTCTGCATCGCGATATTTGTCCATGAGCGTGATGCCTCGCGCGAAGTCTGTAACGGTCAGTGGCACAAACTGAGGCAAATGCGCAAGCAACAAACGGGAGAATTGAACGGTCGCCGCGATACCCCCTAAACGCTGGAGATTGTAAATTGTTTCAGCGAGAACAACATCCGGGATCAATAGCCCTGTCTCGTGTTCATTTGCGAACATTGTGGCTTTAGTGTGGTGGCGGTCTCTCGGATATCCTAGCGCGACGAGATAGCTGGCATCTACGAGCAGATCAGGCATCCGAGCCGCCTGAATTCTGAGTACGCTTCCACTTTTCGTCGAGGTGCCGCTTATAAATCTCGCGGCTGCTGACAGAGGCATCCGGATCATCGATCCAGTTGATGTGTGCGGCTTCCATTCCTTTAGCGACAGCCAATGCCCAATTGCCGCCCGACGCCGGAATATAGGTGCTGAGGAGTTCTGCGATCAGTTCATCCAGAGAACGTCCGCGTTGCTCGGCAAGCACTTCAAAGCGTTCCACCAAATCGGCGGGTAAGGTTATTGTTCGCTGGCTCATGATCAATCTCCAAATCTATCTCTTTATTATAATTCACCTTCTTCGATGACATAAGTTTCAAACGTTACGGATAGACTTTTTCCGAATGAAAATGCTCCCTCGCTCGGAATTGGCAGCGAGGGGGCATCATATTTTCGATTCGTCTCTTGTAAGGCGAACATTCTGCAAATGGCTTGATTCTCAGGAATTATCCCAGCGAAGTCCAGCCGCCGCCTGACTGCACTTCGATCTTGATGATCGGGTGGACTTCCCAGAGGGTGCCGCGTGTCTGCTGAAGTTGTTCGGGATGCTCAGGATCGAGCATCAGCCAGCCGCTAATGCGAACCCTGGTTCCGGCTGACGCTATCCCGCTCAGGGCGTTGACCGTCCAGGCAGGATGATCGGCACGCACGCGGGGTGTCACTTCTACCACAACCGCGTTGGGCCGATCCCCCATACCGCCTGATTGTCCCAGCATCCAAACGTGGAAGTCCGCGTCAGTCGTAGAATGGCAGTTCGGCGTTTCTGGCCCTTCCTGCCGCGCCCCGGCCAGATAGCCTTCCACCTGGACAGGAGTGCCTTCATACTGCGCGACCTGCGCGGCTGAACTCGCTGACCAGTCAGCGTGCGCCTTTTTGACGGTATCCTGGGGAACTGGCAGACTCAGGATAGACGAAAAAGAAGTTGATTGAAAATTGCCTGAATCAACACGATTCTTGTTCTCGTTGAGGACAGGGTCGCCGCCGTCGCCCTGCGGCGGGCAGCCGTGGAAGGTGATCTCTTGAGGCGCCTGTTTGCCACCAGAACCCGCCGCGATGGGCGGCTGGCTCCCGCTGGATGTTTGGCTCCCGCCTCCGGTTTGGCCGCCCGTCGAGCCTGATGGACCCGGCGTACCGACGTTGACAAAACTTACAATTGTTTGAACGGGTGGCGGCAATTTAGCCATCAGTGACGGATCAGAGCGGAGTAATATCACGCCGGCGCCGAGGATCGCAATAATTACGCCGATCACACCACCCGTTGCCGTGGCCGTCTGCCTGGTTGATCGTTTTGCCATCTGGTTGCTCCACTGTTGAAGAAGTCAAAATTTTAGCTAGCAATCTCTTACGCTTTACCAGTATAGTTCAATTGCTGGCGACGTGTAGATACGGCAAGGGTACTACCCGGCCACCACCGTCAGCGAAATGGCATCCGGGGCGATGCTGGCGTAATTGTACGATATTGGGCCAGATGCGCCAGAAGCCGTCCGGGCAATGTCGTCCAGCGTTTGTTCCAGGAGATGATGTCCCAGCTTGATCTGAAGGGTCGAAAGCCCTAGCGCAGTCGGCAACGGCACGACTCCAGTCGGGTCAAAATAGAGTGCCCCGGCTTCGATTGCCAGCGTTCCATTGAGTTCCTCAGTCTGCGCGTTGGCGGTGATATCTGCGCTTGCGGCGCCAATTTTTTCAGTCAACGACAGCGATCCATCGCCAAAGGCTACCGTTGGCGCATCAGCGTAATTGGTGAGCGGCGCCTCATCGAAGTGACGCTTGAGCGCAGCATTCAACTGTGCTTCCGTGATCTCCAGGACGGTTGCCCCGTTGCTGTTGCTCACGATGCGGATAGGTGCTTCAGCCGTCTTGTCCTGAGTCGCCACGATTGGCCTGGGCGGAATAGTTTGCAGTTCGGTTGGCGTGATGGCAACCGTCGCACTGGGGACAGCCGTCAGCGGCGCGACGGTGATCGGGATCGTTGTCGGGTTTAGCACCCTGGTACTGGTCGGCAGCACAATAACAGTGGGTTCAATCGGCCCAGTTCCCTGGCAGCCCGCTGCCACGAGCGCCGCGACTATCCCAGTTGCGAAAGGCCAGCGGAGATGGTGGATCATCATTTTATCGGGGAAGCTGAACCACACTTGGTGCCGGGTTCCCCCTCTCCGCCAGTTTGGGAGGGGGGGGCCAGGGGTGAGGTTATCTTTGCCAGGAGCATTACCTATTTGGATTCTTTGGCTTGAGCAGTTGACCCGTCGGCTCCGACGCTTGCCCATACCTCGCGCAGCTTGCGCCAGGTGTCGTCAAGCATGTCCGGGATCACGCGGGTATTGCCGATAATGGACAGGAAATTACTATCGCCGCCCCAGCGGGGGACGATGTGCATGTGGAAATGGCCTGGAATGCCCGCGCCAGCCGCGCCGCCCAGGTTGGCCCCAATATTGAAGCCGTGCGGAGTGTAGACCTTACGCAAAGCCGCCAGCGCATGGTTCAAAGTCAGCATCATATCGGTGAGCACATTGGCGGGCATATCTTCCACCGATCCCACGTGCGCGTAAGGAACCACCAGGGTATGGCCGTTGTTGTAGGGGAATTTGTTGAGAGTCACGTAGACGTATTCCGAGCGAGTCACGATCCACTCGGCCTGATCCTTGGCGTCGTCTACGTATTTAGCCTTGCCGCAGAACACACACTGCTCGTTGGCCGCTTTTTTGTCTTCGGTCAGATACTGCATTCGCCAGGGCGTATACAGATGATCCACTACGGTATCTCCAAAACCTCGCCAGCAAGCTGCCGGTACAGCGCCCGTAGGTTCTCCCGGTGGAGCGTTTGCACGGTCCCACTCAGGGGAATACGACTCTTGCCGCAGCGTTCAATGTCTACGCCGTCGAGATAACGTTCCGGGTCGGATTTTGTCGCGGCGGTCTCGGCATGTTTCTTGATGGCCGCCATGTAACGCAGATCGCTGCTGATCTTCTCCTCGATTTCACCACGCAGGACGACCTCGCCGTGGCCCTGGACTATGTTCTCAAAGCTGTTATTTTGTAGAGCCTGGAGCGACTGTACAAAATCGTCGTAGCTGCCATCCACGAAATACGGCAGGGGCATGAGTGTATCGGCGGCGAACAACACCCGGTCCTCTTTGACCAGGCACACGATGGAATCGGGGCTGTGTCCGGGTGAGTGCCACAACTGAACGGTCTTGTCGCCCAGGTGGACGTTGATCATCCGCGAATCAAAGACGAGGTGCGGCAAGATAATCTTGACGTCATCCAGTTCGGAGGCGCCGCGCTGTGCCTGTTCAAGCCCCTCGCGCCCTCGCGTATTGAGTAGATCGTAGCAGCGCGTATGAGCCACCACGATTGCGCCCGGAAACAGACACGTCCCATAGGTATGATCCGCGTGGTAGTGGGTGTTGATGACGTACTTTACCGGGCAATCCAGGCGGTTTTCCAGGTAATTCTTGATAGCTCTGGTTTCTTCAGGGAAGAGCAGGGTGTCAATGAGGATAGCGCCGTCGCTGGTGACTACAGCTCCTGCTGTAACTTGGACATAACGTTCGCTGGTAAAAACAAATATGTCGTCGGCAACACGTTCACGCTGCATCGCTTGATAGTTTCCATGATAACAACACGCCGGGCCGATAAACGCGCTTAGTATAGATTGTGAAGCGGGGCAGAGTCAAGCTTCGGGGGAAGATTTCCGCGCCAGTAGAGGGCAGAATGCACAAATTGGGGAAGAGGGTTCGGAGAAACAAACCCGCCGAACCGTGTGCTCGCGTTGTTTTGAACCTGCTTTCGCAGGTGGGTAGTCTGGCTGGAGCGTTCACCTTGGCCGCGCAGGCCTATCGTGTTTTCTCCGGACTTGGACTCCCAAAAGACGGGTGTTGGCTCAAAACTTAAGGTGCGGCATCACGAGCACGGCAGGTTAAGTGCTGTTATACCACGCGGAATGCGGCCTGTAAAGGCTCGATTCGCCCCACATCTTTTGTGCATAATCTACAAGGTTTGTCCTCTCGTCGGCGGATCGGGTAGATCGGTGACGCCGGGATCGTCGTCGGGAGGAAAGGCAGGCAGCGGTAAGAGGCCTTCGAGCAAGTGGAGCGCCTTGCCGAGGGGCTTGCCCAGTACACGATCCGCAGCCAGCCGCCCGCTGAGCGCCGCCATTGGCACGCCGCCCGGCCAGATCGCGTAATGCCCCGCTGTGACCAGCCCTTCTATGGGTGTGCGCAGGGATAGGAAGCGGTTGCGCAGCGGCGAAGCGTGCGGGTCGAACGTCCAGCCTGCCGTCGCGCCCGCCGAATTGCGCGTGAATCTGGAAGCGCTCAGGGCGCTGCCCACGTCCGAATAGAGGATATGATCCGATGCGCCGGGCAGTACTTGATTGAGTGTAGCGACCATCTGCGCGACGACTTCGCCTTTGAGGGCGCGGTAGGCGCGTTTGTCAGACGCGCCGAGCGTCTGCCAGCGGTTCAGCCACGCCGCGCGCACCATCGTTTGCAGCACGATCACGCTCTGGCCGGGCGGGGCCAGCGATTCGTTCTCAGGATCAATAACCGGGCAACTGATCTCCACCCAGGCCCGCCCGTGCAGGTCAGCGCCTTCCAGCGCATGGGGATCGTGAATCGAGTAGCTGGGAAAATAAAAGGTGTGGTGGGTTTGCAGGCAGTCGCGAACTTGCTGCGGCGGAATGTCCAATCCCAGATACACGCTGGTCAGCGCCTCGCTCAGCGAGCCGCCCATGATTCGAGGTCGAATGGCCGCCAGGCTGCCATGATCCGCCAGCAAGAAGCGATAAAGAGCCTTCATGTCACCCGTGTAGATCACGTGGGGCGCGAGGATCATGTCGCCTTTGGCGGTGCGGACGCCGCTTGCACGCAAACTCCGCTTACCTTCGGTGAGGATGGCCGTCACGGCCCGCTTGTAGTACAGTTCTCCGCCCAGGTCACGCACGAGAACAGCCAGGCGATCAAAGAGCGTCTGTATTCCGCCCACCGGGTACCAGTAATCGTGCTGCCAGGCGTACAGGAAACCCACCCACACGAACAGGCTCATGTTCCTGTAGCCCATTCGCTGAAAGAAGTCGTATACCTCGCTGCCAGGAGCATAGAAATCGGCGGCCTGCGTCGAGCCGCGCGTGTGCAGCAGCCGCCACAGTCGCGGAGCATTCAGCGCGATGTGCCCGCTTAAGCGAGCCACAGCAGCCAGGGACGAAATACCCTCCTGGAGCATAGGGTTGTTGTCTTCGCGAAAGATCGGGCGCAGGTGATCCAGGTCGCGGTTTAATGCGCCGAAAAATGCGTGGGTAGCGTCGGCGTGTTCCGGGAAAGCGCGGGCAAATGCCCCTGGCAAATCGTCCGGGGTACGAATCTGAACGTCAATGTTAGGGGTTTTCAGGCGATACCAGGCCCGCAGAAAATGGAGATCGTCGTAGACGCCAAGCTGCTTGAGCAGAGGGAACAGGATGTTGCCCTGTTCAAAGGACTGGTCGCCTA
>DATGFK010000344.1:0-6016 GCA_035309185.1 Aggregatilineales bacterium | reverse complement strand
CACCGGGCGCTTGCCATCCGCCTCAATATACGGTCTATGACTCGGAGGATGTAGGCGGAGGGTGGTACTTCGCCTACTTCGAGAACGGACAACAATAACTGACCTGCCCTTGTAGGGCTGTAGCCTGGATTTATGCTGCGGCTCTACTGCATGACACTCCTTAACTGCGGTGACTCTTTTCGTCAGGGATGCCCCTGGCTGGTAAGATCGCCGCAGTTCTCAATTCTTATCTGCAGTTGTAAGGTATGGGACGGATCAACCCGGCGTCCAATTCGCAAGCTGCAATAATTGTATTTATGTCTGAGTGGGGTGAGCATTGAGTCGCAGCAATCGTCCCGATTCGCTCGACAACGAAAACGGTGTTCAACCACCGAAAACGCCATCGTCTTTAACCAGCGGGAAGGCTGAAGAAACTGGCGAAAGTATGACCCTTGCTGCCAGCCTGGACGCTTTGACCATGCGTACCTTGCTGGCAAATCGGAATTTCGTCCCTTTGTGGCTCGGACAGATGATGGCTTATTTGGGCGACCAGTTCACATTGGTGGCCGTGTTGGCCGTTGTCAACCAGATTGGCGGTAGCAACAGCAAAATCCTGATCGCCGGGTTGGCGCTGTGCCAGGCTGCCCCATCTATCGTACTGGGCTTGATCGGTGGCGTGCTGGTGGATCGGCTTGATCGTAAACTGGTCATGATCACCACGGACCTGCTGCGCGCGCTGGCTCTATTCTCGCTGCTCCTGGTCAGCAACGATCCTTCTCGCTTATGGCTGTTCTTCGTGGCTTTGATTGTGGTTGGCTCTGCCAGCACGTTATTTTATCCGGCCAGGGCCTCGGCTTTGCCCGCAATTGTGCCCAAGCGCAACCTGGCAGGTGCGAATGCCCTGCTCGAAGCGGGATTCGTCATCGCACTGGTCTTCGGCTCGCTGGCGGCAGGTTTGCTTGTACAAACCTTTGGCCCTGACCTGGCGTTCGGCTTCAATGGCGCCGCCTATATTTTTTCGGCCTTGATGATAACGATCCTGCGAATCCCCCGCCGCGCGGTGACTCGCGAGAGCCATTCTGCGGGCCAGGTCTGGCAGGAACTGCGTGATGGTCTGGTGTATATCTGGCATACCCGTTCGATGCGTTACATTATCGGCATGTCCATTATGGTGTCAGGTTCAATTGGCGCGGTATTGATCCTCTCGCTAGATTACCTGACTACCACCTTACACGTCGGATCGGGCCAATACGGCCTGGTCATTGCCATTTTGGGCATTGGCATTGTTATAGGGGGCATTCTGATCCAACGTTTGTCGAAATATCTGCCGACCAACCGACTCGTCGCCCTGGCAATTGCCCTGAATGGGCTGGCAATGCTCGGCTTCGTTTTGCAACCAGCGTTCGCTATCGTATGCGGGTTTACTGCGCTGATTGGCTTCAGTATGGTGGTGGCGCGGGCCGTATTGAGTACGCTCGTGCAGGCGATTCCGCCTGAAGAATACCGGGGACGTGTGCAGTCGGCCTTCAACCTCATGTCTTCTGTCCCTTTGGCCGCGATGTTGGGCCTCGCTGCCTTATTGGTGCAACTGGTCACAAGAAGTGTACAATTTAATCAAGTGGGACTACCAGGGTTGCCATCCTATTTTTTGCTTTATGAAACAAGTTCGCAGTGGATTGTTTTTGCCGGTTTTGGTATTGCTTTGTTGCTTACAGCCTGGCTGGCGGTTAATATGTTAAAAGGAATTGACGAGGCGATCTTTACTGAGGTTGAAGCCTCCTGAAGGAAAGCCAACAACGAGGATTGAAGTGCGGCAATGCCGCGCGGGAAGGCCGCAAATGGCGACAAAACTCCTGATCGTTGACGATGAACCCTTTACGGTAGATATGCTGCAAACTTTCTTGCAGATCAATGGCTTCGAAACCGTTGGCGCATTGAGCGGTCAGGATGGCCTTGTCCTGCTAAAGGTCGAACAGCCTCAGCTTGTCATCCTCGATCTCATGCTGCCCGACATTGAAGGTTACGAAGTTTGCCAGCGTATCCGCGCTTACCCGCAGACGGCAAATCTGCCTGTGTTGGTGATCTCAGCCAGGGCCGAGCCAGCCTCGAAAGATCGTGCGCTGGCAGCGGGCGCCGATGGCTATATGGTTAAACCGGTTCAGTTCCCCCAACTGCTCTCCGAACTGAATCGCTTACTAGCAAAAAAACGTTCCCCTACAGGCCTGCTCAAGCCCCAGCCGGAGCCTCCCACTCAGGTCTCCTCCAACGGGAAAAGTGAAGCGCCGGGCAATGAAAAGGACAATAATCCGGGTACTATCGAACCGCCGCCGACCTTTCCTAATAGCGAGAATTGAGCATTAACCCCGAACGCTAGCAGCAAGCCCCGACCAACACGCCGTTTGAAGTTGTGTGACCCAAGCCAGGTGTCCATCGGAATTGCTCCGCAATGCTCGTCACAATTCATCGCAGATTCTTCTCGCAGCCTCGGTGTGTATCTGCTACTTCGGTTGCATTGTTTAGCCTTTGCACCGAGAATACCTTTGAAGCTGTACTTTCGCGCACACCATTGGAAGATCGGAATGACCATTGAAATTGTTGGACTCAGCAAAATCTACCAGTCACGAGGCAAGATCATCCAGGCTGTTGATAATTTGAGTCTGTCGGTCGGGAGCAGCACCGTACTATCCTTTCTTGGCCCCAATGGCGCTGGTAAAACGACCACGATCAAGATGATTTGCGGCCTCATCACGCCCACAGCGGGCCGGATATGCCTCAACGGATTTGACCTTGCCCGGCAGCCGCGCAAGGCGTTAGGTCAGATCGGCGTTGTGCTGGAAGGTGCGCGGAACCTCTATTGGAGACTTTCGGCCTGGGATAATCTGCTCTATTTTGGACGATTGCGGGGGCAGTCAACCAAAAAGATTAAAGAACGGGCCGAACATTTGCTGCGTGAACTGGGCCTCTGGGAACGGCGACATGATCTAACAGACACGTTTTCGCGAGGAATGCAGCAGAAGATTGCTATCGCCAGCGCTTTGATCACCGACCCGCCCATTGTCCTGCTTGACGAACCTACACTGGGCCTGGACGTCGAGGCAGCAAGGATGCTGGAAGCGTGGGTCACTAAACTCGCTCACGAAGAAGGAAAGGCCGTTCTGTTGACTACCCATCAGCTCGATATGGCTGAACGGGTTTCGGATCGTGTAGCGATTATCCAAAAAGGGCACCTCCTTGCCAATGATCCGGTTTCTGATCTGCTCGACTTGTCTCAGCACCCCACCTATACCGTTACGGTGGAAGGCTCCTACACGGCGGATTCTTTCCCCTGGTTGAAAGATCTTGCCGTGACCGCAGAAGGCCCTGACATGACGACCATTAGCGGAATCGCGGACGAGCAAAGGCTTTACGACTTGCTACCCAGGCTGCAAAATGCGAAAATGCCATTGCTTTCGGCAACCCGCGACCAGCCCGCCCTTGAAGAAATCTTCCTTCAGTTTTTGAATAAAGACCGTAACAAGGCACCCTTTGAAAGCAAGCCATCGTAGACCTGGAACCGAGCAAAATGGACCTAGGCATTTCACCAATTTTTAGCGCAATGGTTAACGAAGCCCGGAAAAGCATTCGTATAATGGCTTCGTATAAAATAAATTTCCTCTTTGGCATGGTCGCGATTGCCATTAGCTTCTTAGGGATCAGCTATGTGGTTGGCGGGGGGAAGCCTAACCCTGACGTTATGGCTTCCATGCTGGTTGGCTATTTGCTCTGGTATTATGTGACCATGATCGTGGATGATATGGGCGCCACGCTCATTGACGAGGCCAGGGCGGGTACCCTGGAGCAAATGTTTATCAGCCCTAACCCTATCGGTTTTACTTTCGTCGGGCGTGTACTGGGCCATTTGTTCCTGTCGTCAATACAGTTGCTTTTCGTGGGTGGTATTTTGATCTGGTCGCTGAAGTTGCCATTTCAATGGAGCCTCGATGCCATCCCAGTGGCAATGATCGCGCTGTTTGGCCTGTTCGGGTTTGGCTTCATGCTGGGGGGTGTATCGCTCATCTTCAAGCAGGTGACCAGCATGTTGTGGGTTATCAGTAACGGGTTGCTGTTTCTGAATGGATCCCTTGTCCCAGCCGAGCAATTTCCCACCTGGCTCCTCCTTATCGCACGTATCCTGCCCAGCACGATAGGCATCAGCGTGTTGCGGAGTATGCTGCTGAATCGGCTTACGATCAGTGATGTATGGAATAACGGCAGCCTTCCGCTGTTACTGCTCCATTCGACAGCCTATCTGGTTGTTGGCTGGTTGATGCTGCAATGGTGTATTGGCTATGTTAAGCGTCACGGGACGCTGGGACATTATTGACGCCTGGCCCAGGCACAATTCATCGCTTTGGCTATAATTAGCTTCAGAAGCTAACGGATGGACCAGGCAGCTTATGCAAGAAACACGGCAAGTGATCCTGGAAACGCTGCACGAACGTGGAGAGGCTACTGTTGATGAACTGGTCAACGCGATAGGCGCACGAATCGATCATGAGATTACTGCGGTGACCGTTCGCCATCACCTGGATATTTTACGCGGCGAGGAACTGGTCACTGCGCCAGAGATTCGCCATCGCGGCGCGCCGGGGCGTCCACTTCATGTTTATGCCCTGACGGAGAAGGCCCTCGACTACTTTCCCAACAACTACCAGAATCTTGCGTCAGCCTTGCTCAAAGAGATCAAGGCTACGCTGCTACTTCCACAGATCAATGTCATCGTAGAGAATGTGGCTGACCAGATGACTGCTGCGGCTCACATGCCGGACTTACCTATTGAGGCTCGCCTGGATCACGTTGTGGCTTATCTGAACAAGCATGGATACATCGCCACCTGGGGTCGTTGCGCCGAAGGCTTTATCTTGCGAACGTGTAACTGCCCGTACCGCCAGATCGTGGACAAGCACGAGGAGTTGTGCGGCCTGGACGCCCGCCTGATCACCGCCCTGGTTGGCATCGTTCCTCGCCGCATGGGAAGCATTGTTCAGAATGAGGATAGCTGTACTTTTCTGGTACCCGTAACCTTGTAGCTTCTATCATAAGCGGCAACCGTTGAGTCTGAGATACTCTCCCACGTGACACCCGCATCTAGGAACTGAGGACTCATGTCAAACTTGATCGGCCAGCGTGTTGGGCAATATGAGATCATAGCGCTGCTGGGCAAGGGCGGCATGGCGGTGGTCTACCGGGCGCGACAGTCCTCGATAGGCCGCGACGTGGCTATTAAGGTGATTAAACCTGACCTGGCCGAAACAGAGGAGTTTGAAAAGCGCTTCCAGCGTGAGGCTGAAGCGATTGCTTCCCTTAGCCATCCATTTATCCTCAAGGTCTTTGACTATGGACAGCAAGGTGACCAGGTTTACCTGGTTACTGAACTTCTGAAAGGGGGCAGCCTCGCGGATGCTATCCGCAAGGAGCCGCTTTCGCCGGAGTCCGCAGGGCGTACGCTTGACCAGATTGCGTCGGCGCTGGACTACGCGCACGAGCGAGGCATTATTCATCGTGACCTGAAACCGGCCAATGTTCTGTTGGACGAAAAAGGCAATGCCCACCTGACCGACTTTGGCATCGCCAAAATCCTGAGTGAGAACAATACCCTGACGCAGAGTGGCGCGGCGATAGGTACGCCTGCCTATATGTCGCCTGAGCAATGGCAAGGCACCGCGCTCGACGCACGTGCCGACGTCTACGCCCTGGGAGTCGTACTTTTTGAGATGCTCACGGGAAAACTACCTTTCCAGGCAGACACCGCCTATAGCATGATGCACCTGCACGTAAATGAGCCGATTCCCTCCATTCGCCAGGTCAGACCCGATCTGCCAGCCGCTGTCGAAACGATTATCAACAAGGCACTCGCTAAAAACCGGGAGGAGCGTTTTGCTTCGGCTGGCGAACTTGCCGCCGCCTATCATGCCGCCCTGTTGGATAAATCTGTTCCCCTGGCGAGAACTGATTCAACAGAGAAAGTCGCTTTGATGGACGGGGAAACCGTTCTCAG
>DATGFK010000343.1:0-4978 GCA_035309185.1 Aggregatilineales bacterium | reverse complement strand
CGAAGAAAAAGCCCAGGTAGACCAATTCGAGCCGAATCATCGCATCATCATCCTGACGGCTGCGCCCGCCCCGACTTCAACGGTTGGGGATGGCAGCACGCTGGATGACCGGGTATGGTTCCAGCAGCTTTACGACAGTGGCCTGGGCAAATACGGAGACGATGTAGCCGTTGGGATCCATCCCTATAGCTGGGCCAATCCTCCCGAATCCGTCTGCTGTCATGCTTCGCCCGGCGTATCTGGCTGGTATGAGCATCCTGTATTCTATTTCCGTAACAACATTGACGACTACCACAGCATCATGCTCAAGAACGGCGATAGTAACCGCAAGATGTGGGTGACAGAGTTTGGTTACGCAAGCTACGATGGCCTGCGCCGTTCGAATGGCGGCCCGGCATCGCTTGATCCAAACGCCGGGGCAGGCTGGGAGAACATCCTCAATCAGCAGCAGCAGGCCGATTACGTGCTGCGAACTTTTTACCTGGCGCAAAAACCGCCTTACTATGACTATCTCGGCCCCATGATGCTTTGGAACCTGAACTTTGGCATCCTGCCGGGCCTGATCGACAATGGACGCGAAGAGGCGGGATTCTCATTGCTCGATATCCAGTGGAATCCACGCCCGGTCTTCAATACACTGGCTGCGGCGCCCAAAACTACACCCTCGCCGCCGTAATGAGTCGGATAGTTAAGTAAACCCAGGTTAATAGTAGGCGATTCGACGGAGGGGTAGCCCAACAGGGCCACCCCTCGCTTTAGATTGAAGCTACGAAGTGATGGTGAACAGGCTGCCAGCGCCCCGCCCAAACACTTCTGGGAAGTAGAACTCATTGCCGTTGGGTGGGATGACGCGGTATGTACCTGCTGCCGTCGCCTGCACCTGATATACAAAGCGGTAAGTGCCTTTGGGCAGGTAGGTTGCCGACAGCACAGCCTTCTCGGTGCGCAGTTCGGTGTTGCTAAACCACCACCAGCCCCAGCCGCGCCGCAGCGGGTCAATCTCGGTCAATTCCGGCGTCTGCCCGATCTGAGTAGTCGTTTGGAGTGAGGTGTCGAGCAGTTCGGTGCCTGCTGGGATTGGATCGTCAATGTTGACGTAGTAGAGGTCACTGTTGGCCGTGATCTCCAGGGCAACCGTGATCATGTCGCCAACCTTGGCGCTGGTCACAGGCTTCCCGTCGATCAAATACGTACGGGAGAGGCCGATGCCCCGGTTGGTCGGCTGAATCGACTCGACGGGCTGGTTGACGTGCAGCGTCGCCGTGTAATACAGGTTCCCCGCCCCATCGCCATGATCAATGTTGATCATATTGACCTGATCGCGCAGCATGTCAGCCACGGCCACTTTGAGCGTGGTGGTGTCGCGCAGGGTGTCGCTGCTTGCCTTGCCGCTACCCACCGATTTGCCGTTCAAACTGACATCGAAAACGTAGTTCGCCTTGAGTTCGCCGCTCACGTCCATCCAATCGGTCAGAGCCATAACAGCCCAGGCCGTTTCCTGCGTGGACTCCCAGGCGTCGCCACGGCGGGCGACCATCAGCCAGCGCACGACGTTGGGGATCATGTCGCTCTTGGGCGTCAGCTCAACTAGCGTTTGTAGCACGATGGCTGTCGTGCGGGTGTCGCTGTCCCAGTTCCACCAGTCACGGTAGCCTTCTTCCCAATGCGTGCCGGTGGCCGAAAGTACCGCCGCCGATTGCAGATCGGACAGGAGGGTGTTGATCTTATTCTGATCGCCCTGGATCGCGTGATAGGCTTGCGCCAGGAACGCCCGCGCAAACAAATTTGTCTTTTCGCGCCGCGCGAACAGGGCGTCCATGTCGGCAGGGTTGGGCGCTCCGGCACGGGCCAGGACATACAGCGTGAAGGCCTGGCGGTTCATTTCGTAGCGAGGCGTGTTGTCATTCACGGTGCTCAGCGTCGAAGAAACATAGGTCAACGCACGGCTGAACATATCGGCATCCACTGTCTCGTCGGCAGCTTTGGCTTCGATCAAGCCGAGCAGCGCATAGGTGCTGCTCAGCGGATTACTTTCGTCCTCTGGGAACCATCCCAAACCGCCATCGGGATGTTGTTCGCGCTGCAAACGGCCCAGCGCATATTGGACGGCAGCATCGAGATTGGCGCGCAACGCCGGTTTATCCAGGTTAAGTTTTTGCAATGCGCGGAAGGTGATGATGTTGGGCAGGAAGCGCGAGACGGTTTGCTCGACACACTGGTAGGGATAGTTTTCGAGGTAAGTCAGGCCATCCAGCGTGGTCGCTGCAAGAGACGGTTGCACATTGATGGTCAGTTCGCCCGTTGGGGCGAGTGTCGCGTTTGGAACAATCACGGCTTCGGTGCGTGTGCCAGGCTGCGTCAGAGTGCCCGCCGTGGAGACGTAATCTGGCGCCAGGTAGCGGTAGACCGGCAGCAAGCGCTGATCGCCCAGGCCAACTTCGGGCTTGCTGGCATCGCTGTATTCTCCATCCGCGCTGACCGCTTTGAAGGTCAGGTCTACGTTATCCACATCCTGAACCGTTGCCTGCCACGCCACGCGGGTGCGCCCATCTTTGGGGAGGGAAACGGTCTGCATGGCGTCGCCCTTGAGCGTAGCGCCCTTTGAGTCGAGCGAGACGTTTACGCTCAAACCCTTGCCACTATTGTTGTTGACGACCACGGCCAGTTCTGTTTGGTCGCCCACGACGAAGAATCGTGGCGTGGACGGACGCACCAGCAGCGGTTTAGTCGAAACCACGTCCAGGCTTGAGTCTCCGACGTAGGTTTTCTGCGAAATTCCGCGTGCATCCAGCCGCCAGGTTGTAAGATTATCGGGCAATGTAACCTGCGTGGTGGCATGGCCGCTGGCGTCTGTGGTCAGGTCAGGAATCCATAAGGGCGTATCCACGAAGTTAGTGCGGGGCGTAGGAGCCTGGGCAAGCTGGTCAGTCGCTTTCAGAGCGCCGTCCGCAGCTTTAGCAGCGTTTTGTGCTTCTGGCGCAGGTGCTGCACCACCTGCCGCCTGCATTGCGCCAGTGCTGGTGGCCGCAGCTTCGAGCGGTGCCGATCCAGGGATCGCACGTGCCGCTTGCGGATAGATCGTGACCATCCGCGCATCTTTGTCGGTCAGGCCGTCAATCAGCCTGGCAAGCGACGTGCTGGTCTGGATCGACAGTCCCCGCTGATGCCAGAAGAAGTCGAGAATCTTCTCGCTGTTGGAAGTTCCAACCGACAGGTTTGCCAGGTCGGACAGGCTCAGACCGACTTCTGCGGCCACTGGATTGCCCTGTAGATCGGTCACCGTCACGTCGAATTTTACGGTGTCGCCGGGTTTGGCGGTGCTGGTCGAGGGCGTGATCTTGATCTTCAACTGCTGCTGTACTGTGACCGGCAGATTGAGCAGGCCATAGCGCACTTCGGGGATCACGTCTTTGTCGCCACTGCCCCGCATGAGCGCTACCGCGACGTAAACGTTGGGCGCGTAGCTAACATCAATTGGCAGCTTGTAGCTGTAACTGCCACTGATCGTCACCACGTCGGTTTTCATGATCCCGGCGCGTTCAACTGTCACCAGCGCCTTCACCGGCTCCGGGAATGGCGAGGGGATCAGGATACTGGCCGTGTCACCGGGGGCGTACTGTTTCTTATCGGCCACAAGAACCAAATTATTGTTCTGCGTGTTCCACGGGACAAATTCCGGCCCGGAAACCCAAACTGTTGTGATGGTGTGGGCAATACGTTCGCCATCGTCGCGCGCCGTGGCGTCTACTGCATAGATTCCTGCGCGAGGAGGGGTGAAGGTGAAGACAGCCCGACCTTTAGCGTCAGTGGTGACTTTGCCGTCCGTGACTGGAATCGCCTTCATCGTCCATTGGAGTGTATTCGGGTCTTGCTGCCAGCGCCGCTCAAAAACCTTGAGTGTCACGTCGGTGTTGGGTTTAGGCTGGCTGGCCCAATCTACCGCGATGACGTTCACGTCGAGGGGTTTGGTCGCATTGCCGACGTAAGCCGCAGGTTGCAGGCCAACGTAAAGTTTGGCGGGATGCACGGTAATTTCCGTTCGTCCGGAGATGCTCTGATTGCTGATGTCTGTGACCGTCGCTTCAACAGTGAAGGACTGTGTGCCGTCCTGGCCGCCGAGATCAGCAGGCAGCGAGATGTCGAAGTGGCCCTTGTCGTCCAGTGTGCCGGTGCCGGAACCGACCTGACGCTGTCCGGTCGGACGAATTGGACCGAAATCGTAGGTGCCGGAATAACCTGTGCCGAAGTCGTAGTTGCCGTCGCCCGTGTAGTTGAAATAGCCGGGGTTGGCGATGGCAGTCCACGTCACCTTGCCACCGGAGACTGGCCCGCCAAAGTAAAACGACGAGTCCACGCCCACTTTGATCGTATCGCCTGCGACCACTTCTTTTGCGGCGGCTGTCGCATTGACCAGGAATTCCGGCGGGCGGAATTGCGCGACTTCGAAGTTCAAATCGTACGTCCCCTCGCGGTATTGCACCTCCAGGGAGTAATTCCCCAGGGCTGCGTCAGCGGGCGGTTCGTACTTGCCGTTGAAAGCCGCGTAGCCATTCAGTTTCATGTTCTGCTGGAAGACCTGCTTGCCCTGCGCGTCCGTGATAGTCACGCTGACCGATTCACCGCCTGGGGCGGTAAACGTCACATCATCCTGGTTTCGCACGATACCCCGGAAATAGACCGGGTGACTGGGTCGATAAACCGGCTGATCCGTGTACAGGTATACGACGTCTTGTTTAGGGTTAAAGTCCGGCTGCACTTTGAAGTTATAAGGTTGGAAGTTCTCACCCCACTCCGAAGAGGCCAGGCCATAGACGTTATCGTTGCTGGCGATAGCTGTGTAAGGCGCGTTGCTATTGTCGCCGAGCGCATTGGCGATTTGCGGGTGAAACACGCCGTTGCTGTCGGTCGTGCCGGATGCTACGTTCTGGTTGAGCCGGTTATAAACGTCAACTTTCACACCGGACAGGGGTTGGCCGGA
>DATGFK010000342.1:0-11161 GCA_035309185.1 Aggregatilineales bacterium | reverse complement strand
CCGTTGGTCGGCTCGTCGAGGATCAGGAGCTGCGGATCGCCCAGCAGCGCGAGGGCCAATCCGAGCCGCTGGCGCATTCCCTGGGAGTATTCACGCACCGCGCGATGTCCGTCTTTCTCAAGCCCCACAATGGCGAGGGCGCGCTCTACTCCTGCCGGGGCGGCATCAATCAGAACGCGGGTCAACTCCAGATTTTCTCGGCCCGTAAGGTGCGTGTACAGCGACGGCTCCTCGACCAACGCTCCCACGCGACGAAGCAGCTTCCGGTTGGACGGGCTGAACCGTTCGTTAAAAAGCCTGATCTCTCCCGCATTGGGCCGAATGAGTCCCAGCAGCATTCGGATTGTGCTGGTCTTGCCCGCTCCATTCAGTCCCAGGAAACCGTACACACTCCCTGACGGAACGAACAGGTCTACGCGATCCACGGCAGTGAGGTCGTCATACCGCAAGGTCAGTTTCTCCGTCTGGATGGCAGGCGGCGCTTTCGTTTGCATAGCCCACTCCTTTTCGTATTTCATCCGATACGATCAGAAGTGTAATTGGGTCACGTCATGGCTTTATCTGAGACATGTCACAGGAATGCTTGAGACTGTCACAGTTGTGTCATTGGTCTTTCACACGATACCAATACTGGTAGATCTCACGGAAGCCGATTCCCTCATATAGGCGGAGGGCCGGGGTGTTGTTAAACATTACCTGGAGATAAGCCGTAGTCGCTTCCTGCTGTTTAGCCCACAGCAACAGATCAAGGATCAGTTGACGCGCATAGCCTCGGCGCCGGTATGTTTCCGCCGTCACGATGTCGAACAGGCCAACATGCTTTCGCTCTACGACCGCCAATCCCACTGCAACCGTATTGGGGCCTTCTTTCAACAGTGCATAACAGGATAGGCCGCTGATTGCCCTTAGCATCAGGGTCATCGTAGTCCGATGTTTTGCTTCTACCTTGCTCAGGCGGCAAAAATCGTCAACCCAGCCATCGGTTAAATGCCATAACAATTGGCTTTGAAAACCCGTATGTAACGTGGAAAGATTGGCATCCGTCAAACTGACCGTCTGCACGCTGGTCAAGGCATTCTGGGCATAGCCTGCTGCTTCAAGGTGCGTGTCCAGGTCAGGGGGCATCACTGAGGGGCAAATCTTGAAGATCGTCGCCAGGTGCCTCGCGGCATAAAGCTCTTCGCAGCAGGCAACTTTTTCCGCCAGCGCCACCGTAGATGGATACAAAGGATTAATCGAGTTTGCGCGGCGCGTATAACCATTGGCAAAGCGCAATATCCAGCCATCGTAATAGGTAGTTTGCAACGAAGGCCACGCATTGAGTGACAGTTCCTCGATATCACGGATCAGATCACGAGTCAAGGCCAGTTCCCTCTGTTGACGATGGGAAAAACCGCCGCACCTAACGGTTGTTATTGAGGTCAGCAAGCGGCAATCGAACAATGAATCGGCTGCCCATTCCTGGCGTGCTATTCACACTCACGCTGCCCTGCATGGCTTCGGTCAGTTCTTTCACGATTGCCAGTCCCAGACCCAGGCGGTCTTCTGATTCGCTGTCCTGTCCCACCTTATAGAAGCGCTCCCAGATGTGGGGCAAATCCTCTGCCGCGATTCCTTCGCCGGTATCCCATACCTCGACGGCAATATAAGGCTCAAGCTCAGTGTCCGGCGACGCGCTGACCGTGACCACACCGCCGGAGGGCGTGTGGCGTAATCCATTGTAAATGAGATTACGCAAGATTTGTTCCAGGCGAGTGCCGTCCGCATGAGCCAGTGGGAGTGAGGCTGGCATCTGCTGAACGATTTCGATTCGCCGAGAGCGCCAGGCGTAAGGCGCGGTGCTTTCGACCACGCGGGCGATGACCTCCCGAACGTCGGTTGGCTGGCAGCGCAGTGTCAATTGGCCCAGCTCCACCCGCGAGATCGTGAACAGGTCATCCACCATGTTCTGCAAATGCAGGACATCTTGCTGCATGACTTCCAGGTCATGCGCGGAAGGCGGAGTCTGGTGTTCGATGGCGGACTCCAGCGACGCCCGTAACGAAGCAATCGGGGTGCGCAAATCATGGGATACATTGGCGGTCAGGTCACGGCGCACGTCTAGCAGTTGGGTGACGGTGTCGCGCTCAGTCTGCAAATCGCGGATCGCCTTCTCCAGTTCAGCCGTCATGGCATTGAAATCCGCCTGGAGCCGTGCAACTTCATCCTCGCCATGAACCTCGACCCGCGCCGCGTAGTTATGGGAGCGGACGGCCTGAGTCGCGGCGGTGAGCATTTGCAATCGCTTGATGGTCGTGCGCATGACCAGGAACGAGAATAGCGCGGAGGGCGGGATGACGATGAGGGTGGCGATCAAGAGGAACAGGCTTAACAAACTGAGCAGAAGCAGCAGACCTACGACCAGTCGTGCTGCCTCGGAAAGCGTGAGCTTGGCCTGTTCATTGGCAACCACCCGATAGAACGTGGTCGAGGTCAACAGGCTGTAGGCACCGATCCCGATATAGAGGGCAGCCACAAGCACCACGACCAGGATATGTGCATTGGTCAATGACCACAGCAAACGCTGACGGCGAAGGCGATTCCAGGCAGCGATCAGGTATATCCCTGTACGGGTAACGATGAAAGCAGACCCACTTCCGACAAGGAGCATGATCTCGCCAATCGGGGGAAGGACTGCGACGCGGGGAGTAGCAGATGCGGTTGATTTCGCCAGCATCATGGCAACGACTGCCAACATCGTGGCGCTGTACACGGCACCGAGGATCACGGCTACCATCCCTTCGCGGCGCAAACGATGCGCCGGCGAACGCCGCAGCCGCAACGCGCAGAGGAGCGCGGAGCCGAAGCTAATGAAAAATAGGCCCTGGACGACGATACGCGCAGACAATTCCGCGTTGAACATTGACCAGAGCGCGACTGCCAGGATGCCATACAGTGCCAGCCCTTCCAGTACGGCGCTGATGGCGTTCCGGTTGAATACGAGCTTGTGTAGGAGTCCCAACCGTCTACTGCCCCTCCCGGCTTGCGACGGCATCTGCGATGCGAAGCGCTTCGCGTGAAATCTCCCGAAGCAGTCCACCGGAACTGTTATGGAATCCACAGAAATACAGCCCTGGGGCCGAACTGACCTCGCCGGGCGCTGGTAAGGAGGCGCTGGGCAGAAAAGAACTGAATCCTGGCCGATACCCTGTCGCCAGGATAACGCTTTCGAACGGTGCCTGCCTACCATCGCTGAAGCGCACGCCCGCTTGCGTAAATGCTTCGAGGCCACCGTAAACCTTCACGTGACCTTGCTTGATCAACTTGATCGTTCCCACGTCAATCACGGGTATTTTCGAGTAGGTCCTGACTTGCGTGGCCGAGCCATAGGACGCCTTTTGCAGCCCGTAGGCCCGCAGATCGCCGAAGCGCAGGCGGGACATCGGCGTTGTGAGCGCGTCTACGAGAGGCGCAGGCAGGCCGCTGGTCAGGATCGACAGGCGCTGGATAGGGAAGCCCATGACATCGCGGGATATGACGTTGACCGCACTGCGCACGGACAGACTCGGCTGGGCGCCGTGTTCCCACAGATCAAGCGCGATCTCCGCGCCAGAGTTGCCGAAGCCGACGACGAGTACACTTTTTCCCCGGTAGGCTTCACCGTTGCGGTATTCGGCACTGTGCGTAATGTTTCCCTGAAAGCTGTCCTGGCCCGGCCACGTCGGCAAAACAGGCTGGTGATTGATCCCTGTGGCGATCACGACATTGCGTGAGGCAAAACGCGAGCCTTGGGTTTGCGTTTCCCATAGACCATCCTGGGCACGGACGGAAACGACAGCTTGCCTGTAATGTGGCTCAATATCGAAGTGCTGCGCGTAGGCTTCAAAATAGGCGACCACCTGTAAGCGCGAGGGGTAGGTCGGATAGTCCGCCGGAAAGGGGAAATGGGGCAGTCCAGAGTAACGCCGTGACGTATGCAGATGCAGGCGATCATAGTGCCGGCGCCATGCCGATCCCACGCAGTCGTCGCGTTCGAGGATCACGAACGGCACACCCGCGCGATTCAGACAAGCAGCCACTGCCAGACCGGCTGGCCCGGCGCCGATCACGACGACTTCGGTTTTGAGTTCTGGCTGTCCGCTTGAAACGTTCGTATTTGCCACTTGTTGTTGCTCCATTCAAGGTTAATTCGGATGCGGCTAATCATTCATCCTGACGCCGCAGGCGATAGCCCACACCCCGCACGGTTTCAATTGCATCGCCGAGCGCGGCTAACTTCTTACGCAGCCGCAGAATCGTGTTATCTACTGTGCGATCACTGCCAAGCGAAGGCTCGCCCCATACCGTTTCGTAGAGGTAAGCGCGCCCAAAAGCGCGGCCTGGATTGCGCACCAGCAAGTACAACAAATCGAACTCGGCCTGGCTCAACTCGATCACCGCGTCATCCAAAACTGCCTGGTAAGCCGTCGCATCCAGGCGGAGCGGGCCGTACTCTACGATCTCGTCTGCCCTCTCGCGATCCGCACTGAGCGTTTGCTGGAACAATTCGACCCGGCGCAGCATCGCCCGAACCCGCGCCATCAATTCTCGCAGGCTGAACGGCTTGGTCAGATAGTCGTCGGCGCCGACTTCAAGCCCAAGCACGCGGTCTGCTTCGTCATCGCGGGCCGTCAGCATCAGCACTGGTGTCGCAGCCGATTGGCGGAGCTTGCGCAGCACTTGAAGGCCATCCAGTTTCGGAAGCATCCAGTCCAGAATTACAAGGTCGGGATGGTGCCTCGTGTGCAGGTCAAGTGCCGTAATGCCATCCTGTGCCAATAAGACTTCGTAGCCGGATAGTTCAAGCTCCCTGGCAATGGTTCGCGCCAGTTCTGAAGTGTCTTCGACAAGCAGTACAGTTGGCATGATTACAGACTCGTCGCCTGCGCAGCCCCGTTGAGCGGCAGTAGCACGCTGAACGTGCTTCCCTCGCCAGGAATGCTGCTGAGCCGGATGTCGCCGCCGTGCAGACGCGCCAGTTGCAGGGCGATGTCCAGCCCCAGGCCGATCCCCGCACTGCGCCCGTCCAATTTCAGAAAAGGGACAAACACCTGTGGCTGTTGATCAACGGGTATGCCAGGCCCCGTGTCGCTGACCTCGATCCAAATCTCTCCGGCCTGGCAGCGTGTCGAAAGTGAGATACGGCCCTGGGCCGTGTACTTGGCGGCGTTACCTACCAGGTTGCGGACGATCTGCCGCAGCCGAAGTGGGTCAGCCTGGAGGTGAGGGAGATCGGGAAGTAGATTTGTGCCGAGGGTGACGCCTGGCTTCAGCAACGTGTGTATTTCGCTTGCAATCGCATTGCAAATCTCGTTTACGTCGCAGTCTGCTGGCGTGAGCATGAGCTTGCCCGCCGAAAGCTGGGCGCTATCCAGCAGATCGCTGATCAGACTGTTCAATTGTTCGCCTTCTTCGACGATCTGTTGCAGGTAGCTGGACTGTGGCACGGGCAGGTCGGCGCGACGCATCAGCTTGGCGAAGCCCAGGATGGAGTTCAGCGGTGTCCGTAATTCGTGACTGACACGGGCCAGGAACTGCTGGCTGCGTTGGGTCACCTGCTGCGTGACCTCCTGGCTGACGTGGACGTTGTTTAGTTCAGTGGTCAACCGGCTCAGGAACCGCAGTCCCTGAAAGGTGATCGTTGCGATGAGGATGTTATAGCTCACCAGGAAATATGGGAGCAGATTCAGTTGACCCCACGCCGGGGCGAACTCGTACAGCAGATTGAACCAGAAGCCGACCACGCACAGTGCCTGCACGATCAGCCTTCGGCGTCCGCCCAAGAGCATGGTCGCCAGGGTATAAGGCAGCATGTAGGAAAGGGCAACTGCCCCGCCCATGCCCCGCACCAACATGCCATGCAGGCCCAGCAGGAAGACAGTGCTGGCAAGCCATACGAAACGAATCCTGGGAAACAGCCCCAATACGTAAATCAGCGTGACAAGGATCAACATCACGGTATAAGCGCGCAGGTGCCGTGGATCTTTGAAAATGCCTACGAACAGGATAATCGCCTCACCTAGCACCAGAACCCACATGCGCAAGCGCCAATACAGCAGAATGCGCTGTACAGCCTGTTCTCGAACCGCTTCGGGGACGTCGCCCTGGTCAGGCCAGGGTCCGTTCAATAGTTTCGGCAACATATTCCGGATCCAATGGCTTGGGTAGATAAGCAGTCACCAGCGTTTGAAATTGCGATTCTTTGACCGCTTCCGCGTAGGCGGAGACCAACAACACCGGCGCGGGGTGGATTGCCCTGAGCGCCTGTGCCAGTGCCAGGCCGTCTGTATCTGGCAGGTCGAGATCGACAATGTAGAGAGCAGGCAGCAGTTGTGCAGCCATCCTCTCGGCTTCCTCCCCGGTCGCGGCCAATTCGATATGGTGTTGGGTCAGGTCGCCTATAATCGCCTGCATCAACAACTGCGCCGGGGGATGATCCTCCGCATAGAGGATAACTGCCATGTGCGCCTCCAGTTCTAACGTTTATCTATTCAGCGAAGGTTTCCAGCAGCGCGTCGAGACGCTCCGCTTCGGCGACGATCTGGCCGAGCATCTCGCCGTCGCCGGGATTTAATTGTCCTTCCCGTGCCAGTCGTGTTTGGAGCAACCGTGCCAATCCGAGCAAGGTGTGGAGCGGCGTGCGCAATTCGTGGCGGACGCTTGCGCCAGGCTTGGGTAGTTCTCGAAGCTGCTGAGCGGCGCGGATGGCCGCTTCTCGCGTTGTCACTTCCAGCTTGCCGTAGATATTCGAGATGTGATTACGCACCGTGCCGTCAGAGACGCCAAGTGCTTCCGCAATTTGCGGGTTGGGCAAGCCTTCCGCAGCCAGGCGGAGAATGGCCCTTTCGCGAGCGGTGAGCGCATAGCGTTTGTTGGCGAGTGTCAGACCCATCGCCGCCGTCGGGGAGAGGAATGTCCGGCCCTGCGCGACGGTTCGGATGGCTTCAGCCAGTTTCAAGGACAGGTCGTCGCTTTTTACCACGTAACCGTGCGCCCCGGCGCGCAGCAGTTCCTCGATCCATACGGGGTCATCGTAGGCAGTCAGGATCAGGATGAACATGTCGGCGAAACGCGCCCGCAGGTCACGCACGGTACTGACCGGATCGAAGCCTCGTCCCGCGAAGGAAAGGTCGAGCACCAGCACGTTCGGTTGATTGTGCGCGACCAGGGACATAATCTCCGCAACGTCAGCGGCGTCCCATACAATTTCCAGGTCGGTTGCGCGCTGCAATTCCTGGCGCACAATCTTCAAGATCAACGGGTGATCGTCAACGAGGGCGACTCGGATCATCGGCCACATTCCTCCTGTGGCCCCATTGTACACCCGTGTTACGTTCTGTCGCCCAATCGCAACCTTACTGCGGACAGACTCGCCAGGAACAGCGCAATCAGGACATATGGGCTGGCCGGGCCAGCGGGAGCGTGCTTGCCATTTCCGTTGCCGTTCCCGTTGCCAATTCCACCGTTCCCGTTTCCATTGCCGTTTCCGCTGCCATTTCCGTTCCCATTTCCATTTCCGTTACCTTTGCCATTGCCCTTGGCATTCGGTGTGGGGCTTGGAACCCAGGTAGGACGTGGACGAGGTGTAGCGCTTGGAGTAGGTACTTTTATCGCCGAGCGACGAGCGGCGATGCTCAAGCCAATACCCGTACCACTTGACGATGAGGCACAGCCGAGCGAATCAGTAGCCATAATTGTAAAGCTGTATGGCCCAGTCGCTGAGACCGTGCCAGCTAGTACGCCATTCGAACTCAGGCTCATTCCTGCTGGTAGTGAACCGGTATGAGTGTAAGTGTACGGGCTTAATCCGCCGCTGGCCGTGAACGTGAAGCTGTAGGAGTTTCCATTGCTCATATTCGGCAAGGTCGATGGATCAGGACTTATCGTAATGCTGCTAGGTTGAGGGCAGATTTTCACTGTATAAACGTTCGATGCCGTTTTCGGCGTTCCACTGCTATCCGAACCCTTGATGGTGAACGTGTAAATGCCTTCCGCAGTTGGCGTTCCGGTCAATGCAGTCGCACCTACACTCAAACCAGTGGGCAAAGTACCACCAGTTTGCGCATAAGAATAGGGTGTACTGAGGCCAGAACCGGTTAGGGAGAATGCAGTACCCTGGACATAAACTGTGCCGATCATTCCATCGGGAAGACTTGCCGGCGTGAGCGTGATCTTGTTCACGTAGAACGTGTAATTGATGCTTCCTGTCGCCAGGTTACTGTCCGTGATGGTGATTGACAAGCTATACTGACCAACATCGCCGCCGGTTGGTGTTCCGCTTAGTACTCCGGTTGCAGGGTCCAAGGTTATAGTAGCGGGTGCTCCTGTTAGTGTCCCGACGAAAGGAGCGGTACCTCCCAGTTCAGTGAGTGGATAGTTGTAAAAGCTGCCTGCTGTAGCGCTGGGAATGGATGGAGGACCGATCTTGATGTGGACTACGATGGGAGTTTGCTTGCCAGTGATGGTGTTGTTGCTCGTGTCTGTCGCCTGGATGTACTGCGAATTGCCTGCCGTATTGAACATAGCCTGGAAAGTGTTGTGGACACCTTGATCGCCCGCAGTGAACGTGTAATTCACTGGCAAAAGCGCCGCGGTATCGTTGCTGGTAAAGGTGACAGTCCCCACGTAGTTGGTGTCCGTATTACCGTATTGGTCTTGTGCAGTAACAGTGAACGTGCCGCCAAAACCAACAGTCTTTCCTGATGGGAAGAGAGCGACCATGAAGTGAGTTGCGGGGCCAGGAGTATTAGTGAGGCTAAAGTTAGCACTGCCCGTCCCGGCAGAGGTCGTAACAGAAGCAGTGACAGAGTAGGAACCAGGGATAGTGTTGGCCGTCACAATTACACCGGATGTATTTCCAGAAATATCGGTAGTATCTGTCGGTGACGACGTGATGCCAGCACCAGCGCCAGGGCCGGTATAAGTGACTATTGCGCCTCCAATCGCATTTCCGAATGCGTCCTTCACGTTGACGCTCAAAGCCGTCCCAAAAGGTGTGTTTACCACTGCGCTTTGTGGGTTTCCACTGGTGATGGTGACGATAGGCGCGCCAGGGTTGACGGTAATATTGTTGCTGGTGCCGGTGATGGAGGAGGTCACGGTGTCTGTGGCGGTCAGGGTTTGAATACCTGCGGTCACCAGCGTGGCAGTGAAGGTGCCCACACCATTGGTCAGAGTAGAGTCGGCAGGCACAGCACTACCAGCCCCTGCATCGCTCTTGGTGAAATGCACCGTGCCTACATAGCCAGTCGCCGTGTTGTTGAACTGATCCAGTGCCGTCACCGTGAAGTTGAAGGCAACCCCTGCCGTGGCGCTCGCAGGCGCACTCACCACGAAGTGCGTCGCCGCTGCCGCGCTGACAGTGATATTGTTGCTGGTGCCGGTGATGGAGGAGGTCACGGTGTCTGTGGCGGTCAGGGTTTGAATGCCTGCGGTAACCAGCGTAGCAGTGAAGGTGCCGACACCGCTGCTCAAGGTTGAGTTGGCAGGCACAGCACTGCCAGCCCCTGCATCGCTCTTGGTGAAATGCACGGTGCCAGCGTAGTTTGTCGCCGTGTTGTTGAACTGATCCAGCGCCGTCACCGTGAAGGGGAAGGCAACCCCTGCTGTCGCCATTGTTGGCGCACTGACTTGAAAATGCGTCGCAGGCCCAGGAGTAATGTTGAAAGCCGCACTTATCGCCGAAAGCAGGCCACTCGAATTGGCGATCAGGGTGTAACCAGAGCCGGTCTTGTCTATAGACAGACCGCTAAACGTGGCGATCCCATTCACATCCGCTTGAGTCAGAGTTCCACTCAAGGTCCCTGGTGGTACACCCGGGTTATTTTGAATGCCAATCATCACAGAAGTGCCGTTGTCGCCGCTGAGAACGTTACCGAATTGGTCTTCGACTGCCACTAGAATTGCCGGTGTGATAGCCTGGCCCGCTGCGGTAGTTGTCGGCTCCTGGCACAACGTGCAGGCGAAATCTAATTTCCCTGCGTTACCGGCCAGGTTTGTCAAATCGAAGGGAATTGTATTGGTTCCAGCAGAACTGACCGTGACAGTATATGGGCCGCCCGCTTTGGTGTTTGCCGTGGGAGTTACACTGGCCTGGCCGTTCGCGGCGGTGGTAGCCGTCAGCGGTGATCCTTGAACATCAGCCCCAGTGCCGGCGGCGACGGACGTGAATGTGACCGTGATACCACCCTGAACGGGGTTGCCCGCGCCGTCCTCGACCAACACAATCAATGGCGGGAAGGCAGTGCTGACGCGCGCTGTATTACCCGAACCGGAAACATAGATCATCTTGGCAGGCTTGCCAGGATTGATTGTCAGAGTATAGGGAACACTGATGGCATTGTTGTTCTTGTCAGAGAATTGAACGTTAAAACTAAAAGTGCCAACCTCTGTCGTCGTTCCTGAGATAACTCCTAAAGCACTGAGGTTCATGCCACATGGTAGTGCGAAGTTGGTTGACCCGCAGGCCGGACCGGACTGCGGTATAAAGGAGATTGGCAGCGTGCCGCCTAACACGGTGAATGTCTGACTATAGGCCACCGTGGCTTGACCATTAGGCAGCGCCTTGGGCTTAATACTGTAAATACTGACAGTAAAAGTCGCACTGCCACTATTGCCTTTAGCGTCTGTCGCGCTGACAGTAAACGTGTATGCGCCCGGAGTATTTGGCGTTCCACTGATGGCATAGCCTGTCGTAGAATTGCCAGTCAAATTCATGCCTGGAGGCAGATTACCGGGGTTGACAACTAACATCGTATACGGCCCTGTGCCGCCACTTGCCGAGAGATTCCAGACAGTTGCCTGTCCAACAAGCGCCGCGCGGCCACTCATGCCCACGTTGATCACCACTGGCGTAGGGCAGTTCGATGTGCAGTTCGGCGGCGGTGTCAAGGAAGGAACGACTGAAGCGGTTGGAGTGACTTGAAAATAGGGCGTAAACTCAATGCCAGAAGGCGTGGGCGTCAGCGTTTGTGTCGGGCTTGCATTGGGGTCAAGCGCAGCCGGTTCCCAGGCAGGGAAGCAGTCGCCGCCTTTAGCGGTGTCGGAGTTGAGGACACAATCTGTCAGCGGGCTGGATGGGCTGCCCAGGTAGTTGGCAACCAGGACGACGTTACTGTCTCCGATATTACTGCTGTTGGCTCCA
>DATGFK010000341.1:0-2743 GCA_035309185.1 Aggregatilineales bacterium | reverse complement strand
CCCTTATATGCGGATCAACCTGAAATACAGTACGCCCGGCAATCCGAACAGCCCGATTGTCTGTGGGGCTGCCGGATGTGACACAAGGTGGAGCGGCGACGAATGGGTCAACCAGATCAAGGCGCTTGGGGCGGAGCCCGTCGTTGAAGATCCCACCAATCCGAGCGATCTGCCGAACCTCGTCAAACATTTCAATGTGGACACCCATAATGTTGTCCACCGATGGCTTGGCGGAATCAACGAGCCGAACATCCACGGGCAGACTGCGGCGACCTACAGTGCCGCGTTCAATGTCACTTATGACGCGATGAAAAGCGTGGACCCGACCATTCTCATCGGTGGTCCGACTATTGCCTGGTACGACAGCGGCTTTCTCCAGACCTTTCTGAACATGTCGGGAAGCCGCGTGGATTTTCTTGATTTCCATGGCTATGCGCAGGGCAGCACGACCCAGCTTTCCTACGCCGTGCTGTTTGGCAAGGCGCAGACGTACGAAACCGATATTTTGGATCTCTACCAGCGTATTCAAGCGACCATCCCTTCCCGGGCAGCAAACATTTCGGTTGAAGTGGGTGAGTGGGATCTCGATTACGCAGGGCACCTGCTCGAGTACACGCCGTTTGAGACCGTGTGGGGCGCGTCCGCGATGGGACATATCCTGAACGCCGGTGGGATAGGGATGCTGTACGCCGATAAAGGCAACCTGCTTTTGGAGACGGGCGCTGAAGTGCCCAATGGCAAGCTCGACGATCCGACGCCGATGTATCACGCCTTGGGCATGTACACGGGTGAGGGGCTATTTCCAAAGTTCGGCACCCTGCTGGTGCAGTCGACGACAAGCATTCCCAACGTTGAGGTGTACGCGTCGGACAACCCGAAGAACATCGTGGTCATCAATAAGGACCCCAATCTCTATCAGGCAGCGACCTTTGCCTTGAATGGGGTGGATACGGGTTCTGCGGCAGTGTGGCGGCGGGACCAGTCAAGCGCGTCGTCGGCCAATCCGGTGAATGTTGGGAATGTAGCTATTGTCGGCGGGTCATTCACTTACAGTCTGCCTCCTTTTTCGGTCACCACGTTTGTGATCGGCTCGTCTTCCACGCCGCCGCCGAGTCAGTCGGTGACGGGCTTTTCTCTATTCGATGCCGATACCAAGAAGCTTATCGGTGTGCTGCAGAATAACCAGACGATTTCTCTGTCCAGCCTGCCCACAAGAAATTTGAATATTGGAGCGCAGACAGCGCCCGCCAACGTGGGAAGCGTGGTGTTCGGCTTGGATGGCCAGGCTAATTTTCACGTGGAAAATTATTCGGGTTACTTCCTGGAAGGGAAGAGCGGAGCCAGCTGGGTGCCGGCTTTGGGGATGCACACGGTGACTGCGACGCCCTACACGGAAAAACAAGGGTTGGGCGCGCCGGGAATGGCAGACTCGATCACCATCAATGTTCAACCCTAGTGCAAAACGGGGGCAGGTTGGCTTTCCAGCCCCCTTCTTTACTAGTAGAAATTTCTGCCCTGCATAGATCGGCATAGAGCGAGCCGGGATCGGAAAATTCTCGAGAACGCATGTCAGCTTTCCTCCTCCCCAGGACAGATCTAGTCGACCTGATCCCGTGATTCGATATCGACCGCGTCCATCACGGCTAGGCAGGCCTTCTCAGCGTGCTCACTTAGCATGTAGAGCGCCGCAAACAAGCCTTCAGTGATCTGGTCGTCGAACGGCCAATCACCGGGCTCGACAGCATCGCTGCTGGCTTGCGTAGCCCGTAATGCTTCGTTGTTGGCGAGCACACGGACAAGGGTATGCACGCCTCTGGTGAGCGTGGCGCAGGTACCTGGCAGGCGTTGCTTGGATGGGCCGGTTGCCTCGAGGGTCCAGATCTGACGGCCGAGCGGATTAGTGGGTTTGCGCTGGCGGTAGGGAGTGAACTGCGCGCCATCGCGGTTCTGGCAAAGAAGCCAAAAGAGCCCGTTTCCTTGTGGACTGCGGCGTTCATACCAACAAAGATCGAGGTCGAATCGGACCAATGTCTAAAATCTCCTGGCGCCAAGTTTTACCCTTAGCCCTTGCCGCTTTCTTCGTCGTGGGTTCACTCAGCAACATCTTCGCCCTGGGATCTATCTACGAGGAATACCTGAAATGGGGGTACCCGCGCTGGTTCCATTTCGTGACCGGATCGCTGGAACTCACCGCCGCCATTCTGCTTTTCCGGGTGCGGAGTCGCCTGTTGGGCTCGGCGCTAGGCTGCACTGTCATGCTTGCCGCCCTTGCGACTGTCATCATCCATGGCGAATACGGGCACGCTGTGCCGCCACTCGTCGTGGCGACATTGTCACTTGTGGTCGGCTGGATAAGCTGGCGTAAGCGGATGGCGTTACCAGCCAGCGATCAGCACCAGCGGCACAAAACAGTGTCAGGTTCACTTCCGTCGTGGTGGGCGATTGGTGGGGCGAATGCTGGCGAAACATGTTTTTGCTTCCACCATCGCCTTGAACGCGAGAAAGTGAACCTGACTGCGTTACTCGGCGGGGGATGCCGGCGCATTCCCAGATGCGCATTCAGGCTCAATGGCTGACGCAAAGCAATGCATCGGCCACGGACCGGCAAGATTTTGCCGTAAAAAGAGGGCTTGAATCGCAAAATATTACGTGCTATAGAGTGCGCGTGCACTATCACAAGCCCTGGATGGCGTTCGCATCGAGTCTCAGGCGAGGGCGCCCAGAAAAAACCGGCTTGCAGATA
>DATGFK010000340.1:0-3010 GCA_035309185.1 Aggregatilineales bacterium | reverse complement strand
TGAGCCAGGCGCTCCGCAAATTGACCGGGGCGATTAAAAGCTCCAACACCGCCATGATTTTTACCAATCAGTTGCGTGAAAAAATCGGCGTTATGTTTGGCAATCCGGAGACGACCACCGGCGGACGTGCGTTGAAGTTCTACGCCACCGTCCGGATCGACATCCGGCGCATTCAGGCCATCAAACAGGGCGAAGACGTAACCGGCAACCGCACTCGCGTCAAGATCACCAAGAACAAAGTTGCTGCGCCCTTCCGCCAGGCCGAATTTGACATTATGTATAACGAGGGCATCAGCAAGGAAGGCGACATCCTTGACCTGGGCGTGACGATGAACATTATTGACAAGCGCGGCGCCTTCTTCCGTTACAACGAAGGCATTCTCGGCCAGGGCCGGGAAAATGCCAAGCAGTTCCTGCGAGAAAATCCAGCCATTGCCTACGAGATCGAAATGGCGATCCGCGAGAGCAGCGAATCCCTGCCTGCTGGAACCTTCATCGGCGTCAGCACCGTTGAGGGCGAAGTACCCAGCAGCGCGGCGGTAGAAGAAGAATAACCCACACGATTACGACGTTAGGAACGGGCTAAAACGGGTTGCAGGTCAACCTATGTGGTGCCGGGTATCTCTATACCCGGCACTTTACTTATTCGTTGAAAGTTCAGGACGTGCCGGTTGCGCGAATTGATGAAGCGACTACCATAAGATGACAGGCACAATGAGAGCTTGAAACCACGATGACCGATTCCAAAGCCACCCCTGGCGGTTCGCCAGAGATACCCGATTATATTGGAACCTATCAGGTTGTACATTCGCTCGGCGAGGGTGCTTTTGGCCTCGTCTACCAGGCCTACCAGCCATTTCTGGATCGCCAGGTTGCTATCAAGCTGCTGCACGCGGATTTAACCTCCGACCGGGCTATCGAGCAGCAGTTTATGAACGAAGCCCGCACAATTGCCCGTCTGCGCCATCCCAACATCGTCTCAGTTTACGAGTTCGGCGTCTTGCCTCGCGACCCGAACCCGTTGACTTATATGGTGATGGAATATCTGCCCGGCGAAACGCTTCAAGCACGTCTCGCGCGTGCCCAGATGCCGTTTCCCGAAGTCGTGCGTGTGGCCGAACAATTGGCCGAAGGCCTGGATTATGCCCACGCGCACAGCGTCATCCACCGCGATCTGAAACCGTCGAACATCCTGTTCAGTGAACAGAACCAGCCGGTCATCGTTGATTTTGGGCTGGCGAAGCTGATCGAATTATCGCGAACGCCAGTCGCAGCGAACGCGACTGGCGCGGCGTCCGATAATGCGAATGTGCCCTCAAGGCCCTCCGACCAGACCTCGACTACTGGCACGCCGGCTTATATGTCACCTGAGCAGGTGATGGGTGTTCCGACCAGCGCACAGAGCGACCAGTACACGCTGGCTCTAATGCTATACGAGATGCTGACCGGGAAACAGGCGTTCATTGACGAGCATAACCGATTCGACATCTCGAACCAGCTTATGCGGCGTGTGCAAGGACTGCCAGAACCTGTCCAGACCTTGAAACCCGAAATTCCTCAGCCAGTCAACGCCGTCCTTACCCGTGCTCTGGCATTTTCGCCACAGGATCGCTACCCGACGGTAGCCGAATTCGCCCGCGACCTGGGCGACGCTCTGCTGCCAGATCGGCGGCGCGCACAGGTTCAAGTCGTTACCGATCCGGTGCAGGCGACACTGCTCAAAGCATCCCGTCAAACGATTCTGTACGGGCTATGGGGCATTTTGGGCCTGACAGCGCTGGTCATGTTGTTCTGCATATCGCTTTTCGTGCGGAGTTTCGCCTCCAGCGCCAGTATTTTCGTCTCCGACGGGCTAATTTTGGCCGACTCCACGCAGCCGCATCAACATCTCGTCATTGGCTTCTGGCCCGGCAGTGTCGCACAACAGGCGGGTGTGCAGCTAGGCGATACAACCGACGTTGATCTATCAACGGATGCTGGCAAGGTGAATGCGAATTACAAAGTGAACGGCCAGCCGCGTTCCGCGCTCCCTCCAGATTGGCAGCCATCGGTGAAAGACACCGTCGAGCAAACCTTCATCCGTGATGGGCAACCCCTCGACATCAGTTACAAATTGGGCCCTTCGAGCTTCAATTTGCTCCTTCTTGTTGCAGCACTGGTTCCTGTCCTGGCTGGCTTCATCGGCATTATGCTGTTGCTGCGCCGATGGGGTGCTGAACCTGGGATGCAATTATTTACAATCGTGAACCTGGCTGGCAGCACAGCCCTGCTCTCTGTGGCCCTACTTGACATTGTGCCGGGTTTGCTCTCCGTAGCACTTTACACGCTCTTCCCGGCCTTCATTCATTTCGTACTGGTCTTCCCGGAACCGGTTCGCTTTCTGGAACATCATCCGCGTCGCCTGTGGTGGCTGTACGTGCCGCTGGCTTTTGGCATATTCCAGTTTCTGTGGGGAGCGCCGATCCTCATCGGTAGCCTTCAGCTTGACTTGTTCTTCTACATCGCCTATTCTATCGTCTTGACTGCCGCGATCATCTTGAAGTGGGGACGGCACGACTTGAAGCGTTACCCTGGCCTGTGGGGTATGATTGCTATCATGTTGGCAACCAGTATCGCCTCTATGGTTCCCACGATTGTATTTAACCTGGATGGACAGACTACACTCAATGTCTTCGGGAATGGCCTGAACCGATGGGCTGTCGGCTACGGAACTATTTTCATTGGCGTGCTGATCGGCATCATTTTGTCTGCCATTGGATACCATCTGGTGCAGCGACAGCTTGGCCCATCGCTGGTCACCCAAATCTCCCAAAGCGGCAGCTTGCACGAGGCGCGATAGGGCGGGTAAAACCGGTGTTTGATAACCACCTGTTGGGTGTTTCTGCTATTACGCAGGGTGTGACTACCGGGCCTGAAGAAGAATAATCACGGGCTTGTCGCAGGCACGCTTCCGATGTGGATTCTTCCATCAAGACTGGCGGTGGCAAACAGTTTTCCGTCTGGGCTAAAC
>DATGFK010000339.1:0-5186 GCA_035309185.1 Aggregatilineales bacterium | reverse complement strand
CACCCTTCACCTCTTGTTTGAGCTGATCCAGGGGGCCAGCGTCTCGCGCCAGCGCGTGTACGGTCGCGCCCCCTGCCGACAGCGCTTCTACGATTGCCCGGCCAAATCCCCGACTGCCGCCCGTTACGAGTGCAATTTTGCCATTCAACTGATTCATGGTTTCCTCTCTTATTTCTCTTGACATCTATACGACGAATGCCGGGTACAAAAGGATACGCAGCAAATATGTTGATGGTTGAACTTTGCTCGATTCAGCGACGGCTGGATACGATCTACCCTGGTCACAGCTTGCGCATCCCAGGTTGGAAAGTCAATCTCGATATTGTCAGCCGTGGTGAGGACACGTATAATCACACTGCTAAATTTCTAAAATCCAAGGACTTGAACTTACGCATGATTGACGTGAATGACCTTCGTAAGGGCGTCACCTTTACGGTAGATAACAACCTCTATAAAGTGTTGGAGTATGCGCATAACAAGCCAGGACGCGGCAATGCCACCATCCGCACCACCCTGCGCGACCTGCGCACCGGCGCGACCATCCAGCGGACGTTCACATCTGGCGACCGCGTACAGGACATCCGCGTGGACAGCGACACGGTGGAATACCTGTACAATGATGGCGATTTCCTCCACTTTATGGACATCACTACCTATGACCAGCACGAACTCCGCGCCGACGTTTTTGGCGATGACGTCAATTATTTGCGGGAAAACATGCAGCTCAAGTTGAGCAGCTACGATGGCGAGATCATTGACTACGAGCTGCCGACCACCGTCGAGCACAAGATCGTCGAGGCGGAAAACGCCATCGCAGGCGATACCGCGACAGGCGCAACCAAAAAGGTCGTCACCGAAACCGGTCTCAAGGTGACGGTGCCACTGTTCGTGAACGTGGGCGATACCATCCGCGTGGATACGCGCGACGGCAGCTACATCACCCGCGTGTAAGAAAACCGGTCATCAGACCGGCGAGTGGCCGGAAAGCCGGAATCAGCAGGCCAATGCCATTCGTTCCAATATCCGTAGTTCGCAATGCCTGCCTGTCAGGCATTTTCTGTTTAGAAAGATTCAGTGAGGGCCAGCAACGTCCAGAAGAAGGCCAAAGGAGCAGGTCATGGACGACATTAATCTTCTCAAGGTACTCGATGCAACGCCAGCCGAACAGATCAGTCCCGGCTTCAAAATCAAGTGGCTGTTCAACCAGCGACTGTTATACGTGATCGGGGATAGCAGTCAGCGGGCCGATATTGATTTGTGGTTCAAGTTCATGAGCACAGTGATCCGCGACTGGCCCAACAACTACACGTACCTGGCCGTCCAAGACCTATCCAGCCCGAAGTTTTCGCTGACACCCTATGCCCAGTCGCGGGCCTCAAAAACCTACGAGGTTCGTCCAACCCTCACGGGCCGGGTCGCCATTCTGATGCCCAGGAATTTCACGGGACAAATGCTTCAACTCTTCATGCGTACCCAGCGACGAAACCATTTTGAGACACGCTTCTTCACAAAGCCCGGCGACGCGCTGGCCTAGCTGGCAGCACAAATTCCCGATGAAATCTTGCGGCAGGCAGGGCCGAGCTAAACCTGGTCCTGCCACTTTGCGTTTTCAGTTAAGAATGGCCCGCGTTGTTGGTGCGGGCAATGGAATCATGCTTCTGCGGGCGCTGCTCCTCGTCGGCTGGCAAGAGTTCGCCGTCGTCCGAAAGCCGGACTTGCTCGGCTTGCAGGGCCGCAGCGCGGCGCTTGGTCTTCTCCAGCAGGCCCGCATCG
Source organism: Aggregatilineales bacterium (assembly GCA_035309185.1). Taxonomy (GTDB): domain Bacteria; phylum Chloroflexota; class Anaerolineae; order Aggregatilineales; family UBA2796; genus DATGFK01. The sequence goes on along the minus strand of DATGFK010000339.1, from coordinate 3,413 downwards.
GTCAGCCCCTTGCGCAGAATCTCTTCCCCGATCTCGCTCATGAGCAATTTTTCGCGCATGGTTTTTTCGCCCGCCTCTGATTCAATATACAGGAATGAGACGTGAGCGAGAATCGCGAACGCCCACATCACGGTTGGCAAAATCAGGATGAGCGCCGCGCCCAGCCCACTGTTGAACAAAGCGGCATTTAGCTGCGAATTGGTCAGCGCGATGCCCCAAACGGTAAACATTGTCACCAGGAATAAGATCAGATGTGTCAGGAAAAAGATCATGCGGTAGAGTCGCTTCTGACCCTCCATACTCTTCTCGACATTGCGGCCTATGGCGACGTAATCCAGGTTCTGGTCGGACATGTTCACTTCCTTGTTCGCAAACATTTTGAATACCTATACGTAAAGTCAGGGGCGCGGTAGCGTCGCGAAATACTGTTGCACCGTGACAATACCTTCGCCAATGAAGGCAAAGGTATGGAAGTAAGCATTTTTCCTTGGAAGGCTGTCGTTGATCAGGCTTCGGGAAAAGTCTAAAATCACATCCAGAGAACGAATTATGACCCCGACGAAACAAAAAGGAACTACTCATGAGGCATGAGGTAGTCGCTGGCTTGATAATCCAAGCCAACAAGATTCTGCTAGGCCGGCGATCCCCGACCCGATCAGCCTATCCCAATGTCTGGGACGTGTTTGGCGGTCATGTGGAACCGGGTGAACGCCATTCCCACACGCTCGTGCGTGAGTTACGGGAAGAATTAGGTATCACACCAAGCGACTGGACTTATGTTGAAACCCTGACCATTGCGATGCCCGAAGGCCAGGATGGCCCTTCCGATCTGTTAGAGATGCATCTATATCTCGTGAAGGCTTGGTCAGGAACACCCGCTAATCGACAATTTCACGAACACGCGACGATTCAATGGTTTTCTCTGGCTGAGGCAGTGGAGTTGGATCTTGCTCATTCAACCTATCCTCGGCTTTTTACACACTTTCTTAAGCCGTAGAGATACATCGCAGCGCTTCATAATTGGCGAAGGTATTGACCGTGAAATATATAAAGGGATGATGCGATGCACATTGAGCCATTCAAGATCGAAGTCAGTCAAGCGGTTCTGGATGACCTGGCGGAGCGTCTGGCGCGTACTCGCTGGCCGGATGAGGTCGCCAACGGCGATTGGCGTTATGGCGCAAACCTCGACTACATGAGGCAGCTCATAGCCTACTGGCAGCGTACCTTCGATTGGCGCAGCCAGGAGCGGGCCATCAACGCATTTCCGCACTTCCGCGCCGAGCTAGACGGGCTTCATATTCACTTCATCCATCAGCGAGGCAGTGGCCCCCACCCGATGCCCATCGTCATCACGCACGGCTGGCCGGGATCGTTCTACGAGATGCACAAGATCATCCCCCTCCTGGCCGATCCGGGCAGTCATGGCGGCGATCCGGCGGATGCCTTCGACGTGATCGTACCTTCGCTGCCTGGTTACGGCTTTTCCGATGCGCCCACGCAGCCGGGCCTGACCACGGCTGGCATTGCCGATTTGTGGACACGCTTGATGACAGAAGGCCTTGGCTACGAGCGTTTTGCCGCGCACGGCGGCGACATCGGATCGGGCGTGACGGCGCATCTTGGCCTACGCCATCCCGATCACGTGCTGGGCATCCACGTCACGGCAGTCAGGAAACCTTACCTGGGAGCCGGAGCGCCCCCGCTCTCCGAAGCTGAAAAGGCTTATATCGCGCTTAACGAGCGCTGGGAAGCGGAGGAAGGCGGCTACGGCCACATCCAGGGCACGCGGCCCCAAACGCTCGGTTATGGCCTCAACGACTCGCCCCTTGGCCTGGCCGCCTGGATCGTCGAGAAGTTCCGTGCCTGGAGCGACTGCCAGGGCAACGTCGAGGCGAGATTTTCAAAGGACGAACTGCTCACAAACGTGATGATTTATTGGGCCACGCAGACCATTACTTCCTCCGTGCGGCTCTATTACGAAAGCCAGCACGCCGCGCAGCGTTTCGGGCCGGAAGATCACATCCGCGTTCCCTGCGCGATAGCGCTCAGTCGCGAGGAAGTCGAGCTGGCCCCGCGTGAATGGGCCGAGCGGCTGTACAACGTCCAGCGTTGGGTTCAATTTCCGAGCGGCGGGCACTTCATGGCGCTGGAAGAACCCGAACTTCTGGTCGAGGATATTCGCGCCTTCTTTCGCGGGCTGCGCTGATCCTGTCCGCCCTGGCCCTTTCGTGCAATTGCCATACGCTTTAGTTTTGGCTAACCGCGAGAACAACAACGAAGAAAAACAGGCCAAGACGTGGTAAGCTGGTTTACGAAACCGAGGGTCCGACCAGACTGAACAGACACCGTGGGTTTGCCTGTGTTGTTACCCGCTCTTACCCAATTAGCTGACAGTTAGCTGTCAATTGGCGACACCACCCTATACTAGAATTTTAGGGATGTGTGTTGCGGAGAAACCATGACACTACCGATTGAAAAGGCAAAGCGCGAGCCAAATTTCTACTGGGCCGTTGCTGATTCGTTACTGACAGACCTCGGAATCAAGCCAGAACAATTTGAATTCGTTGTCAATTTGCCCCTTGAGTCGTGTAGAGAACGACTCAAGGGCTTGCGCAAGCCTCGGAGCCGGAGCTTTTTGAAATGGCTCTTTGGAAACCTCTTCTTTGGCGGGAGGGCAATTAGCGTCTGGACATTCCCAATTGCAGACGACGTATACGAGTTTAAACTACTCAAAGAGCAACCAAAGCATCAAGATATTGCGATACAAGGCACGCTGACGGAAATATCAACCTACCAGTGCCAGGTTTCAGGCCAGATGTGCAATCCGCATGCCTTAATCTGGATTTTGATCTACCTTGGAATTGCAGCAGTCATCAGCATTGTTTTGGCCCCACAACTCCGTGAGCTTGTATGGGTGGTTCCGGTTATGTCTATCTTGGGGGTGGGGCTGAACGCACTCTTTTGGAAACTTGATAGGGACCATGTGCTCCGTCGTATGGTGAAAGCGATGACCTTGGGAGGTGGTGCCAAACCCAAGCGGAAACGCTCATTGTAGGCCGTTCATTCTGCACAGGTTGGAATCGCCTGCTCCACCGAACACTCGGACTGATCCGTTATGAAGCCCCTAACAATCACGAGGTGACCTATTCCTGCAATCGAGCATACCCTAAATGCTCTGATCGGGCTGACGAAGGACTTGAGCGTTGGAACTAACCTGGGCCTACTTCACATGCTATGGATGCTGGTGAGTGGCACGCTGTTAGCACAACGCGGAGCCATCTTTTCGGCACTGAAGGCGAGCGGCTTGTCGGACGCTGCGGCGCGACGAGCCTGGTCAGCTTTCCGATATGGATCGTGGCCCACACCAGGCCGCTTCTGTCGTCTGCTTCAGGGTAAACCATTTCCGCAAA
>DATGFK010000338.1:0-8384 GCA_035309185.1 Aggregatilineales bacterium | reverse complement strand
CGGTTCGTTCAATTTACTTTCTCACGCCTCTAACGCCGCCGCTTTGATTCGGTTCAGATACCAGTCAATTTCTGCACGCAATCCCTCGCGGAAATTGGTACTGGATTCGAAGCCAAACAAGTCCTGCGCACGGCTGGTATCCAGCTTGCGGCGGGGCTGCCCATTCGGCTTACTTGTATCGAAACGAATTTCGCCGTGGTAACCCGTCAATTCTGCGATCATGGTGACCAGCTCCCGGATCGAGATCTCCTCACCGCTGCCTAGATTGACAGGCTGATCGCCGTTGTAATGCTCTGCTGCCAGGACTATGGCTTCCGCCGCATCCTTCACATACAGGAATTCGCGCGTTGGTGTGCCATCGCCCCATACTTCTATATAAGGAACGTTGTCTCGCATGGCATCCACACATTTCTTGATGATTGCCGGGATGACGTGCGAGGAAGCCGGGTCAAAATTGTCGCCGGGGCCGTATAAGTTTGTGGGTAGGAGGTAAATGCTGTTGAAGCCATATTCCTGGCGGTAAGCCTGTCCCTGTACCAACAGCATCTTCTTAGCCAGCCCGTACGGTGCGTTGGTTTCTTCGGGATAACCAGACCAAATATCTTCTTCGCGGAAGGGAACTGGCGTAATCTTGGGATAGGCGCAGATGGTTCCAATCGCCACGAACTTGCCAACGCCCATACGCCGGGCATGTTCGAGTAGAAGTGATCCCATCATCAGGTTTTCATAGAAGAAACTGCCTGGATGCTCGCGATTGGCGCCAATCCCGCCCACAACCGCCGCCATATGAATGATCATCGTCGCCTGTACGTCGTCCAGAAGGCGTTTTACGTTGGCCTCATGGCGGAGGTCATAGTCCTGGCTGCGCACGACGAATATATTCTTGTCGCTCGCGCCATGTTCGCGTAGCGCTTCGATGACGTGAGATCCCAGGAATCCAGAACCGCCCGTCACGATAACCTGCTGTTTTGCCCAGAAGTCATTTGCCATATCAATATCTCGCTTGTAGGTTGCTTTTCTGTGAACTGAACTCAACACATTATACAAAATTCATGGCGACTTTACGCTAACGATTGCCGCACGGCTGGCTGATGCTGATAACAATGCCCTAAGACTGGATCAGCGGCCTGCTGCGAGGGAAGTGAGCATCAGGCCGTGGCTTTCGGCTACCGCCGCAAATGTCGAAGGGGATTCGCCGGACAATATCGAGAAGCGCGGGATGGCAAAGAAATCGTTGCTTACGTCGCCGCTGTGGTAATCAACGATGCAGGCTGAAGTAAACCCTGCCAGCAATGGCAGCAGCGTCACGAAACGGTTGTGATCGTTATAAGGATAGGCAAAGGTCGTCACCGGCGTACCCAACTGCTCTGCAAGCACCACGCGGGACACCCAAATTTCTGAAAACGCCTGAAAAATGTCTTTTTGTGTCAAAAATGGATGGCTGATGGTGTGCGCACCAATTTCCATTCCATTGGCCTGCATCTCCCGAATTTGATCCCAGGTCAGGTAGCCGGGCTGTCCCACCTGTCCCGTAATGATATAAAACGTGCCGGTCAGGCCGTATTGTTTGAGTAGCGGGTAAGCCCGTGTGTAGGCGTCGTCATAGCCATCGTCGAAGGTCAGCACGATGGCCCGGCTGGGCAGATCAATACCTGGGTCTTGCAATGCCTGAACATAACTGTCTACGGAAATCGTGTGGTAGCCACCGTCATGAAGAAAAGCCAGTTCTTGATCGAATTTCTCCGGTGGCACATACCACTGCACGCCGAATTGAGGCACCTGCGGCGCAATGTGATGGTAAACGAGTACCGGAATCGAAAAAGGCCGCGACGTTGTCTTTATTGCTTTTCCAGGCGCGGGCATCAGCAAACTCATGACAATCGCCAGCGCAAGGGTTAGAACGGTCATACCCGAATATCCTACCCTGATGAAGTGTTGAGATTATAGCGAATTGTGTTGTATAGTTACCCTACTTATGCTCAGCAAGGCGCCTGTCATGGACGTACAGATCAGTCACATCGTCAAAACTTTCGGAAAAGTTCGCGCCAATGACGACATTTCAATGACGTTCCAGAGCGGTCACATCTACGCCGTACTGGGTGAAAATGGCGCGGGCAAGAGTACGTTGATGAAGATTCTGTCAGGTTTTCAACCGCCTGATTCGGGTCAAATCGTCCTGGACGGACAGCCCGTTGTCTTTGCCAGTCCAGCCGACGCCCTTCGGGTCGGCATTGGAATGCTTCACCAGGATGTTCTGGATGTGCCGGGTATGACCGTCTTGGACAATTTCATCCTCGCACGTGGCACACATTTGCTCCCAGATCGCCACCGTGCCCGTGTGGAACTTTCACAACAGGCTGACAAACTCGGCTTTGACCTGAACCCCGACGCCTATGTAGATAGCCTGACTATCGGTGAGCGCCAGCAGCTTGAACTGGTGCGTCTGTTGAGCCTGGGCGCGAAGGTGCTGATCCTGGATGAACCGACCACTGGCATTTCTACCGACCAGAAGGAAGTTCTGTTCAATTCTTTGCGGCGGCTTGCGCACACTGAGAGCGTAACGGTGATTCTGGTCTCGCATAAGTTGGAGGACGTGAACGCTCTATGCGACTCCGTTGTGGTGCTGCGCCAGGGGCAGGTCACGGGCAGCGCAGACATGCCCAGTCCCACCGCAACGTTGATTGAAATGATGTTCGGCAAAGATCTGCCACGCTCCGGGCAGAGGCCGGGCAAACATGCGCATAAGGGCCTCAATACCGTCTTGAGCGTAAAAGCCTTGAGTGTGCCAGGACGCCGGGTCAGCCTGAAAGATGTGTACCTCGACGTAGAACGCGGCGAGGTGGTGGGCCTGGCCGGCCTGGACGGCAGCGGTCAACGAGGATTGCTGCGTGCCTGTGCCGGTTTGGAAGCGCCCACTGCCGGTTGGCTGTACCTGGAAGGCCGCGACGTTACGCATCTAAACTACCATGACCGGGTCGGCCTGGGTGTGGCCTATACGCCCGCTGGACGCCTAGAAGAGGGATTGGTTGCCGGGCTGACGCTCACCGAGCACGTTGCGCTGGTTTCAGACCGTGGAACGTGGGTCCACTGGAACGCCGCACGCCACGAAGCGAAGGACAAGATAGAGCATTACAGCATCCGTGGCACATCGGAAAGCCGCGTAGAGACACTTTCCGGCGGCAATCAGCAGCGCGCGTTGATGGCTCTGCTGCCGCAAAACCTGAAACTGCTGCTGCTCGAAAGTCCTACGCGCGGTTTGGACGTGGAAAGTGCGCGGTGGGTTTGGCGGCAGTTGCTTGCCCGTCGTGAACAGGGCGCGGCTATCATCTTCATTTCGCCCGACCTCGACGAGATCATCGAATACAGTGACCGTGTTGTCGTCTTCTTCGGGGGGCGCGCTACGCTTATTGATGATCCGTCGAAGACTTCTATGGCTGAACTGGGCCGCTTAATCGGAGGCGTCCAGAGTTGACCCCTTTGCAAGGCTCCGCGAACACATCGCAGCACTCCAATAGATGGCTGGCACAGGCACTCGTTTTAATAGTGGGCCTGCTGATCATCGTGGGGGGAATCGTCGCAGTATTACTATTAAGCGGGAAAGACCCGGCAAGTGCGCTGAACCTCTTCCTCCAGGGTTCGCTTGGGGATGCCACCCAGCGCTCACTGGTCGTGATGCGTGGACTGCCTATCTTGCTCGCCGCCAGCGGACTGCTCCTGACGTTCAGCGCGGGGTTGTGGAACATCGGCATCGAAGGGCAGATGATGTTCGGCGCAATCTTCGCCACGATTATTGCGCGCAGCGTTGGCAATGACACCAGCGGTTGGATCGCGCTGGCGCTCGAACTGATCCTGGCGGCCATCGGCGGCGCGCTATGGGCGCTCGTTGCAGGCGTGCTAAAAACCAAAGGCCGGGTCAACGAAATTTTTGGGGGTGTAGCGCTCAATTTCATTGCCTCCAACATTGCGCTCTACATTCTGGATGGCCCCTGGAAGTACGGGGCACGCCAACAGACGGCGCCTTTTAACGCACCGGCCTTGCTGCCTTTAGTACCGGACAGCGGTGCATTGAGCCTGCCCGGCATTGTGATTGCCATCGCAGGATTTGTGCTGGTTTACCTCATCCTGAAGCGCAGTCGCTGGGGATTACAATTGCGGGCTATGGGTCACAGCCAGCGCTCGGCGTTTCTGCTGGGTGTGCGTACCGAACGCAATGTGTTGCTGGCGATGATGGCTTGCGGCGCGCTGGGCGGAATCGGAGGAGCGCTCCAGATTCTATCGCCCGATCCGGTCAGCAAAGGCTATCTCTTCCCGGATTCGTCGGGTGGGATCGGTTTCCTGGCGTTGCTGGTGGTCTTGCTTGCGAATTACCAGGCCGCCTGGGTTCCACTCATCTCGCTGTTTTTCTCATTGGTGCCAGTTGGAATGCTCAATCTACAGACGCAGATCGGGCTTGATCCGACGCTCGGTAGGGTATTCGAGGAAGCCCTCGTATTCATTGTCGTCCTCGCCAACGGCGCAGCGGCCCGCGCCCGGCATACGATGGGAGAACCAGACTGATGGCCGACGACCCCATAGTTCGATCCCTGGCAAGCGTGGTGCGCAACGGTGCTCCGCTGGTTCTGGCTGCCATTGGAGAAACTTTCACCGAACGCGCAGGGATCATCAACCTGTCACTGGACGGTTCGCTGATGCTTTCCGCCCTGGCAGGCCTAGTGATCGGCATCAATACGCAGAGTGTGTTGGTAGGGGCATTGGCCGCGATGCTGGTCGGGATGATCGTTGCGCTGATTGTGGCAGCCTCCAGCATCGAACTCAAACAGAACCAGGTGGCGGTAGGCTTCATCCTGACTCTGCTGTGTCGCGACCTGGCGATCTTCCTGGGCAAGCCGTTTCTCAACATCCCGGCCCTGTCCGTGCCCTACTTCTCCATTCCAATTCTCAAGGATATTCCTGTCATCGGACCGGTGTTCTTTGACCAGGACGTGTTCACATACCTGAGCCTGCTGGCGATTATCGTCTCATGGTTCTGGATATTCCGCACGTCGCCGGGTCTGACCTTGCGCAGCGTAGGCGAGAGGCCAGCCGCTACCTTTGCGCGGGGCAAGAACGTCAACCGAATCCGCTATCTGTATGCGGCAGTAGGGGGATCGCTGGTCGGATTGGGCGGCGCGGCCTATACCCTGAGCGTTTCCACCATCTGGAAGGAAACGCCCAACGGCGGGCAGATCAGCGGGAACGGCTGGATCGCCCTGGCGCTGGTTATTTTCGGCGGCTGGTATCCGTTGCGGGTGGCGTTTGGGGTCTATCTGGTTGCCGCGCTGCGTGTCCTGGCCGGTAATTTGCAGGGCGGAGAAGTGCCAATTGCCCTGCTCAACCTGATCCCCTGGGTGCTGATGATCCTGACCCTGCTGGCCGTCAGCGGGCCTTACCTCGAAACCCTGCTCAAAATTCTGCCGAGGAGATTACATCCGCTCGTACGGGTGTTACTCCGGGCGCGTCCCCCAGCAGCGCTTGGCGTGGCCTTTGAGCAAGAGGGAAAAGAGTAGGGGAGTGGTAAACCTTTAGTCGTCTACCGAAATACACTGTATTTGGTTTAGAATAGGCCTTTCAAGGATACGGGTTCTCAGTAAAATTAGCGGCAGACGCACTACAGTAGTAATTGAAATTCCTGAAAGGACTATGGATCTTAAATGCCGACCTCGAAAGCGACGGCTGGCGCAAGCTCCAATATTGCGCTAATTAAATATTGGGGAAACGTCAACGAAACTTTGCGCCTGCCCGCTAACGGTTCCATCTCGATGAACCTGGGCGGCCTGGAAACGCGCACGACGGTTGAGTTTTCGCCGGACTTTGAGGCGGACACGGCCATTGTGGATGGGCAGGCCATGACAGGCAACGGGCTGAAGCGCATCTCACAACATCTGGACACCGTCCGACACCTCGCAACAGTGAGTATGCCCGCGCACGTCACATCCAATAGCAATTTCCCGACGGGTGCGGGGATCGCATCTTCGGCGTCGGCTTTTGCAGCGCTGTCACTGGCAGCGACTGCTGCGCTGGGCCTGCAACTCTCGGAACGCGCCCTGAGCAGTCTGGCCCGGCTTGGCTCTGGATCAGCGTCGCGTTCTGTGCCGGGTGGTTTCGTCGAGTGGTATCCTGGCCCTTCACACGAAGATAGTTATGCGGAAACGTTGGCGCCTGCCGATCATTGGCTGTTGACGGATCTGATCGCGGTGGTGAACCGCGCTCACAAGCAGACTGGCTCAACCGAGGGCCACGCGCTGGCTCCGACCAGCGTTCTGCAAGAGGCTCGCCTGGAGAGTGCGCCAGGACGCCTGGCCCGCTGCAAGGACGCCATACTGCGTCGTGACTTCAGGGCGCTGGCGGAAGTTGCCGAACTCGACTCCAACATCATGCACAGTGTGATGATGACCAGCGTTCCGGCCCTTTTCTACTGGCAGCCAGAGACTCTATCGGTCATGGCCGCAGTCCGCGAGTGGCGTGATGAAGGGATCGAAGTGCTGTACACCATTGACGCGGGGCCAAACGTCCACTGCATCTGCGCGCCTGGCAACGAACAAATTGTGTCCGAGCGACTAGCAGCGCGCGAGAATGTGATTGAGGTGCTGCGGGCCACACCGGGCGGCCCAGCTTACGTCATTTCCTGATCCAGCTTTCAGATCAAATTGCACATTGACAGGTCTCCCATACTATAATAACCACTAGGGTACAGCGGCTTTATTAGAACCTGGAGGGACACGTGAAAACGCGGGCTGTGATTTTGGCAGGCGGGGAAGGAACGCGCCTCAGCGTCTTGACTGCAAAACGAGCCAAGCCTGCCGTTCCGTTCGCCGGGAAATATCGAATTATTGATTTTACTTTAAGTAATTGCGTGAATTCGGGCATTTTCGACGTAGTAATTTTGACACAGTACCGCCCGCATAGTTTGAATGACCACCTGGGACGGGGCCAACCCTGGGATCTGGATCGCAGTTTCACAGGCGGAATCCAGATATTGCAGCCCTACAAGGGACGGCGCGATACGGATTGGTATTCGGGAACCGCTGACGCGGTCTGGCAAAACCTCAATTTTGTCCGGCGCAACAAACCGGACGATGTCCTGATCCTATCCGGCGACCACATTTATGAAATGGATTACGACGTGCTGCTGAACTTCCACCGGGACAAGGGCGCAGACGCGACAATCTGCACGATCCGCGTGCCGATGGACGAGGCCAGCCGCTACGGCATCCTGGATGTGAACTCCGAATACCGAGTCACCGATTTCGTAGAAAAACCAGCCGACCCGCCCAGCAATTTGGCAAGTATGGGCGTTTACGTGTTCCATACGGATATTCTCAGCGCGATGTTGGAAGAAGATGCGGGCATTCGTACGTCCAATCATGATTTCGGGAAAGACATCATTCCACGAATGCTCAATGAAGGCATGAAAGTTTACGCTTACCCTTACGGCGGTTATTGGATTGATGTCGGGACTGTGGATGCCTTTTGGGAAGCGCATATGGATTTGTTGCGCAAACCGCCGTCTTTGAACCTCAACGATCGATCCTGGATCATCCATACGCGCAGTGAAGAACGTCCCGCTGTACTGATCGAAGATGGCGCAAGTGTGCGCGACAGTATGATCTGCGATGGGTCGGTGATTTGCGACGGCGCTGTGGTCGAGCGCTCTGTGCTTTCGCCGGGGGTATATGTCGGCCCTAAAGCCGTCGTGCGCGAATCCATTATTCTGACTGACAGTTATATCGAGGCAGGCGCAAGACTTGAGCGCTGTATCGTGGACAAACTGGTGTCCATAGGCAAAGGTGCGCGCATCGGGAAAATCGAAGACATGGGCGACCTGGGCATTACCGTAGTGGGCAAGAATTCGCAGGTTCCACCGCGCTTTACGGTTGGGCGAGGCGTAGTCATCGGCACAGACATGATCGCGACGGATTTCGACGAATTTGCCGACGCGACCATTCCTAACGGCAAAAAGGTTGGCACGGAGAAAAAGCGCCTGAACGGGCAGGGTTAGCCGAAAAATTTGAGGCGGAGATGATCCTCCGCCTCGGGAGACACAATTTAGTTCCGAAGAACTCGCGGCAGTCCGATCAGGCCTCGATGGTTAGCGCCTGGGGTAATGGATCGGGCATGGTACTGCCAGGCAAACGCCCCTGCATTGACCACGGCCCCGTCCATACGATCTCGACTTCTACGACCTGCCCCCGCCGATCCTGCCCGGAATCGTCAAAAAAGACCAGCTTGTTCTGAGGCGTGCGGCCCCGCCACTTCCCGCCGCGCGACTCTTCGACGAGTACCGGCACGATCTGTCCCAGGCTGCGCTGGTTTATTTCGGCCACGATTCCCGCCTGCATCTCGTC
>DATGFK010000337.1:0-8542 GCA_035309185.1 Aggregatilineales bacterium | reverse complement strand
TGCCCTGTTAAGCAGCCTATCGTCTCGGTTAAGAAGCATCCTCGCTTCTGAGTGCCAGGGACAAACTACCAGTTCAACTGCTCCGGCTACAAGCCGCTTGCTTTAGCTGGCGGTACTTGACGGTTCCCTCGATTTCAGCTTCAAATTCAACTTTATGGATAAGCCCAAAAGAATGGGCCGCATTCCCCTCTATCCCCAGCCCTTTCCCCCAGCCAGCGGGGGAAAGGGAGCCAGAGCGAGGTCTTAGCCCCTCTCCCAGAACAGCGGGAGAGGGGTTGGGGTGAGGGCAATCAGGCTCGTTCATTTCTTTTGCCCCATTAACTTCAACCCAACAGTTTCGTAGCCACGAAGTGCGCGATCTGCCAGTAGCTCTTGCGGGCGAAGTCCGGCCAGGCGCTGGAAGGCAGCACGGGCGGGAAAGCGCTGACAGCATCGTCAAACTTCACGTCCCAATTGCTGACATCCCACACAATATCGGCGCCGCTGTTGATCCCCAGGTTGGTCAGTTGCTCCGAGGGCTGGTAGCCATTGTGCTTGTACGTATTGGCATACACGTGAAGGCGCTCCGGGTTCGGCCCAACGTCAATCTCTTCGGGCTTAAAGGCCTGGGCCGTGCTGAAGACACCGATTGCCGCCGTGCGCTGATCGGTGAGCGTGTTGTTGTGGATCTGCACGTCGTCGCCGCCGAGCACCAGGATGCCACCTCCTTCGGGAACCAGCGCGCCGATCTCGCCCGCGCGCGCAAAGTTCTTGCCGTTGTTGTGTTCGATCAGATTATCGTGGACATCGGTGTTCATGGATACTTTCGAGGTCAATTGAGGAAGCAGATCCACCAGGATTCCTGTCGAATTGTCGTAGACGCGATTGCCGTACACTTCACTGTGAACCGAGTTCTCGATCTCGATCCCGATCACGTTGCCGTAGGCTTCGTTGTTGCGCAGGATCACATCCCGACTCTGCCCGGCATAGATCCCGGCGTCCCGGATTCCGGTTGCCTTCACCCGCTCCACCAGGACATTGGTAGCATGTACCGGATAGATGCCATAGGAGGAGGTGTTTGCGACCTGGATGTCACGGATAACGACTGTGTTCGCGCCGTCCACGATGATGCCATTGTCCTTGTAGTTCTTCACGGACAGTTTTTCGACGGTAAAGTTATTGCCGCTGGCGGCCAGCCCGTCGCTGTACTGCATCTGCCCATCCAGGATCGGGTAGTTGCCGCTCGAATCGGGGATGCCCTGGATAGTGATGTTGCTCATGTCTATTACGACGCGCTCGTGATAGGTCCCATACTGGATCGCTATCGTGTCGCCAGGCAGCGCCTTGTCGGCAACAGACTGGATCGTCTGGTCGGGCGTCACATTGAGCGTGGTCGGCGGACGGGCGCTGATCGCTGTGCCACCCGTGTTGATCGCCTTCACGATGGCGCGGGCAGGGTTATCCTGCGGCGCCACAACCGACAGGCCCGACGGCACGCTGTCAGGAATGGCCGGTTTGGCGCTTTCGTCGGTCAGGGCGTACAGGAAATTGATCAGGTCTTGCCGCTCCTGGTCGCTCAGGTCAAAGGGGTGGATAAAACGGGACTGGTTGGGAACGTCCAGGCCGAGGCCCTTTCCGCCGCCTTTAGCATAAAACGCGATCACCTCTTCCAGCGTCTTGAAGACACCATTGTGCATGTAAGGCGCACGCAGGGCCACGTTGCGCAGGGATGGGATGGCGAAGGCGTGCGCATCGCTGTCCTTGCCGGTGATCGCGCCCCGGCCCAGGTCGGCGCTCAATTTGTCGTCGGGGCCGGGTATGCCCGTGACGGCAAAATCGCCCTTGCTGAAGGTTGGAGCGGCATGGCAGCTATAGCAGCCGGTTGCGCCGCTGCGGAACAGCGCCAGTCCGCGCCGCTGCGAGGGCGTGAGGGCTGTGAAGTCGCCTTTGGCGAAGCGATCATAGGGCGAGTCATGCGCGACCAAACCGCGCTCGAAGGAGGCCAGCGCATCACTCACGTTGTCGAAGGTAATCGGATCGGCCTGGCCGGAGAAGGCTTTTCCGAAGAGGGCTGTATAGGCTGGGATGGCCTTCAGGTCGGCTACGACTTTATCGGGCGTGTTCGCCATCTCATTGGCGGCCAGCATGGGGCCGTCGTGCTGCGAGACTTGCGCTTCCAGGCTCTGCGCACGTCCATCCCAGAACAGGCTGGCCTTGTAGGCCACTTCGTACAGGCCCGGCACGCGACGCGGCAAGGGCTGGCCGTCGCTGCCCTGCCCCGTAGGACGCCCATCGCTGAGGCCCAGGTCTGGCTGGTGGCAGGTCGCGCAAGCCATCTGGTGAGTCGCCGAGAGGATCGGGTCGAAGAACAGCAGGCGGCCCAGTTCCTGTTTATCGGGCGTGATGGGATTCTGTGAGGGGATGGACAGCGCCGGGAAGACGACGGGGAGTCCCGTCGTGCTCTGGGTGTTGTTTTGCGCGCCGACGATGATCTGGTCGGGCGAAAGTACGGGATCGGAGGCCGCAGGCAGCAGCCCCAGGATGACGAAGGCGACGACGGGAACACCCACGACGACGATCACGATCCAGTGCCAGGGCTTTAGTTTTTTAGGAAAATTCATTGAGTGTTCCTTGTGAGTTGAGCCGGGGGCTTAAGCCTGCGGCTCAACTTCATATCATTTCTGCGTCATCAGATAGGCCACCAGGTCAGCAACTTCGTCGGTGGTCAGGCTCTTGGCGAGGGTGTTATCCATCTGTTTGTCCTCGAAACCTGGCACTTTGAACTTGTCCGGGAGCAAGATCGACTCCTCGATGTAATCCGCCGCGCTGACGCCGCTTTCGCGCTGGCCCGCCCGCGTCGCGATCCCGGCCAGCGATGGGCCATAGATCACTGTGCCAGGAGAGAGTGAATGGCAGGTCGAACAACGTCCCTTGCCCTGGAACAGCGCTGCGCCGAGCGCCTCTATGCTTCCGGGCAGGAAGGTGGGGGCCGGTGAAGCGCTGGGAGTAGACGGCGCCGCGCTGCACGCTGCTAGAAAGAGCATAGGCCAAAGTGTTACAAATCGTAAAAGGTACTTGCTTCGTTTTAGAGTCACTTGTATGCTTATGATAGAAATCATTCGATGAATGGCTTTCATTCTATTATCAATCCGGATTGGATATGAGACGCCTCTGATCGCCGCAGGACAGGGGTTCTCTCGCATATTACTGTTCCTGCATTCCTGCATCCAGATCGTCGCTTCCAGGCGTAAAGCAATTACCTCTACACCCTGGAATCCATCAGACGTAAGGTCATTGTACGAGGCGTAATGCTATGACACAAGTTTCCCTTGATCCTACACAGTCCAACGCTGCGCTGCTGTTTACCAACAATGCAGGTGTGACGGTCTTTGCCGACCGGCTCTTTCTCAACCTCTTCAACTACAGCCAATCGGCAGCGGTAATTGGCAAGCCGCTTGCCAAAGTCCTGGGCATTGAGGAAAGGCTGGCCCGGCAATTGATTGACGAGCTGCGCAAGGCAGCCCAGATTGAAGACCGAGTCCTGGACGCACGCAGCGCAGTTGGATCAGCCTTACGCCTGTCCTGCTCCGGGATTGCCAGCGTGGACGCGGCTGGGCGCTTCATCGGCGCAGACTTCCGTCTGCGAGAAGTGGAAGCCATAAGCCAGGAAACTCTCATCAACTCCCCGGCAAGCTTCACCCTGCCAGTTCTGCCCAGCGAGGGCAATCCAGAAGTGGACAAGATGTTCCTACAACTGTACTTTACGACCTACACCAAGGCGTTGTACGTCCTGTTGGCACGCCTGGTTGGCCCGCAAGTACAGGAACGGCTGGACAAGTTGATCAACGAAGTGGCGAAGCGCAACCACTGGCAAGTTCAGATGTCGGGCGGCCTGTTTACGGGCGATGTGAACCAGACGCCCGTCGAAGCCTACACGACGATCCTCCATGAAGCGCAGGGCTACGCCGAAAATATGATCGGCAAGCCGATGGTCGTCAGGGAAGTGGCAGCATCGGAGGCTCAGTTACACCCAGGGGTACTCAGTCTCGCCAGCCAATACGGCTTGCGCGAGATTAGAAACGGGCATTAAATAAGTTCTATTCTGTTTTGTTTTTTACCAATGAAGGGGATACTACAATGGCAACTCTCAACCCAATTCTGGATGTGGTACTCGTCCTGGCCGCCATCTGGATGGTTATCGTGGTCAGGGGACTGGGCGGCGTCATCGGACGCGGCCTGAATTGGATCACGATTGGCGCCCTGGTGCTGGGGATCGCTCACCTGCTCGATACGCTCATGCGCGCAGTGATCGGTACGGGCCTGGATGGGCCAACGTATTCCTTTATCCACCGGATCGTCGTGCTGGCCGGGTTTATAGTGCTGATTGTTGGCTTCCAGCAGATTCAGACGCTCAAGAAGAGCTAAAGTCTATTCTTCACCCCCGGTTCCCCTCTCCAGCTTGTTTGGAGAGGGGAAACCCGGCCCCGAAAAGTCGTTCCATGACCGAGAAATCCCCAGCAATCCCTTCAAAGATCAAATCAACTATAGAGCGTTCCCCGGCCCTTATCGTCCTGAGCATCGGCAGCCTGCTGCTGGCGATCCTAGTAGCGCGCGGCCTGAACATTGGCCCGCTGCACACCGACATCATCATCCAGCGCGCATGGTTCCACGAAGTGGGCGTGGCGGGCTTCCCGCAGCGCATGTTCGACTCCAACCAGCGGCATATCCTGTACGGATCAGTGTACGCCCTGATGTATGCGGCCTTCGGCGAAAACAACCTGCCCTATCACCTGGTTTACCAGCTTAGCCGCCTGCTAGAAGGTGTGTTCATGGCGGGACTGGTTTACCAGCTTTCCAGGCGGCGCAGCCTCGCCATTTGCGCTGGGCTGGCGCTCATGCTGAGCGTGATCCGCGTCCGCGAACTGTACCAGGAGGTCAACTGGTTCATTGAGCCGACGCTGGCGCTGCTGCTGGCCTCTTCGTATATCTACGTGCTGAGTTTGCGCGTTGCACGCTGGCGACGGCTGCTGTTTACGCTGTCCATCGTCCTGTACCTGTTCTCCATCTTCGAGTACGAGTCGGGTATTCCATGGATCGGCGTGACTCTGCTGATCGGCGTGCTGGCACGCACGGATAGACCCTGGCGCAGCCGCCTGTGGCCCGCCTTCCGCGATGCGCTGCCGGGGCTGATCCTGGGCGGGCTGTATGCGGCGCTGGTCATCTACGGCTTCAAGCCGCCTCCAGGTCTGACTCCCGACCCGCAGCCGTTCGATCCGCTGCGAGTCGTGCAACAGGCAGCGACGATCCTGACCTTTCCGGCGCTGCTGCTGGACACGCTGCGCCTGACTGTTGGCGATAGTTACAGCGGGTTGATCATACTGTTCGCGGCGATTGCAGGGGCGGTGGCAGTGCTGTTGATGCAGAGAACCCCTCTATCCCCGGCCCTTTCCCCCTCAGTGAGCGGAAGGGAGAGCATTCAAAATAGTGAACCGGGTTCCCCCTCTCCTGTTTTTTGGGAGAGGGGGACAGGGGGTGAGGTCAATATCTACGTCTCCCTCGCCCTCCTGGCTGTGGCGATGGTCATCTCCAGCGTGATTATCGGGACGACCAGCAAAATGGGAGACGAGATCACGGATCGGATTACCTTTGGCCGCAGCGCTGGGATCATGCTGCTGTACGTGACGCTGATCTTTGGGCTGTGCGCCCTGCTGCGCGTCCGCTGGAAGCGAACGCTGGCAGCGGCACTTGTCGCGTTGGTGCTGATCGGCCCTGGATTTGCGTGGCTATGGATTTACCAGGACTATGCACACGAGTCCCGCGACGAGATCGGATGGATGACGGCGGCGGTCTTACAAGTTCACCGGCTGGTCTATTCGCCGGTCTATCTGGTGATCCTGACCGATCCACACTGGGTGCTGTCGCGCATGAACGACGCTTCGGACGTGATCGTCCACGAGGTGCAGCAGAATGTGTGGTCGGCGGGCGGCTCGGCCACGATTGACATCCTCAAAACGGGAGCCTATCCTGAGACGTATGCCAACATCCCCGGCACGTGCGATAACATTGATAAAGTTGCTTCGGCGGGCGTGTGTCTGGATGCCAGCGGCGTCCATCCGAGCCGGTGGGCGATGCAGGCGTTGCATCCTTACGCGGACGTAGTGGTCGTCCATTACGACGATCACGCCGGGACGATGACCATCATTCCGGGGCTGCGCGTGGCCGATCTGCCGGGCTACAACTTCACAACGGCGGGGCCGCAGGAGCTTCGCACCGATCCGGCGCGCGTGACCGTGCCCGTGTCGGGCGTGAACGCGCCGTAAATGGCGTAACGTTTGCCAATATCGGGTTCATCCAGTCATCGTCATCGCAGGATAATCGGATCACTCGATGGGCCGCTTTGAGGCAGCAGATCGTTGAGGGGTATGCTCATACTTTCCAAAATTGTTCAATCCAAAGTGCATAGAGGTCTGGCAGATTATCTATAGCGTCGTCAGGAACCGGGCATTCAACAAGGAGAGGAGCTAATCATGCTTGGTAGGATCTTTAGGGCAGTAAGGGACTATCTGTATGGTGTCGTAGCAGCGATTGCTAACGGCCTCGGCATACAAGGCCCCCCTCCGCCTCCCTGGAACTGGACAATGACGGATGAACTAGGACAAGCTAACACTCAAATCAATGATATGTTTAAGCGCTATATGCAGGATGCTGGTATCAAGGCTGCCCAGTTTGCGCTTCGCGTTTCAGTGCGTCAGCCTAACAACACCTTTGGTAATGGTGGCCTTGCGATGTCCACTGCCTATACGTGGGCGGAGCCGGGTTATTTTATTACACAGCCAGGGTCGGTGATGCGCATTGCGAGCTGTAGTAAGATATTCACAACCGCCGCCGTACTCGATTTGATTCAAAACCGACACCTGCTGACGGGTCAAGAAAAAGTATTTGATTTCCTCGGCATTAGCAGCAATGACTCACGGGTTTCATCTAGCCCGCAACCACGCGATCACCGGGTATTCGACATTACGGTGCAGCACCTGGTTAAACACGCCGGTGGCTGGAATGTTCCAGACCATTTCACACATGATTGGGTTTTCCGGCTTAGGGAAATAGGGCAGCACATGGGCCTCCATCGGCCTGTGACTAAGCAGGAGTTTGCCGAGTTCATGTTTAATGTCCCGCTGGACTTTACCCCTGGTACGGACTCAAAGTATTCGAATATCGGCTATTTACTTCTTGGTCTAGTCATTGAAAAAGCGTCAGGCTCAAGCTACATAAACTATGTTACAAATAACCTTCTCACCCCGCTGTCCATCAGTGACGTTGCTGTTGCCAAAACTCGCCTTGCGGGCAGGCTGGGCAACGAAGTGTATTATGAAGATCCATTTTTTGGCGCCGATACTACACTAAGTCCTTTTGTCACGAGACTTGTGCCACTGCCATATGGTGGTTTTGGGACTATGACCGAGGTTATGGATTCCGGAGGTGGACTGCTCACCTCGGCTAAATCTTTGGCGAAATTCATTTACTACAATAACGTGTTAGTCAGTGACATCACCGACAATCCAGGCAGAAATGACGGTCAGCAGCGGGATGGCGACATGGCGGGAACCTCGTCGGTTGCGGCGTCATTTTCTCTGAAGGACGGATCAAAGCAGTTTGATATGGCAATGATTTTCAATAGCTTTGATGCGGGCGGAAACAAAATGGGCCCTATAACTACCAACGATGGTCTGCAACGGTTCGTAGATTCCATCAAGGCTTTTGTCCTTGCTAACTTCTGATGGCGCATGAATTTGCCATCGGGCAAACGTAAGTAAATTAACTCTATCCTACGTCCCCTCATTATTGGCGCACGAGGGCGAGTGCTGGATTTTACAGTGCGCGGCCAGCATCATGCGGACGCTTTCGGCGTCGAAGCCCCGTTGGGTGAGCGCCTGTGAGAGCGCATCGCTGGCGTCTGCCGCGCCTTCCAGGGCCACAAGGTGTCGGCAGTCCAGGCAGAAGACGTGCGCGCCGCTTTCACGATCTTCGTGCAGGCTGTACAGGCGGTTGTCTTCGCCGGGCATCTCGTCCAGCAGGCCCACTTCAACAAATTCGGCCAGGTTGCGGTGAACCGTCGCCAGGTGCATGTTCAGTCCGGCGCTCTCGGCCCGCTCGTGGAGCATTTTCACGGAGAAGGGGCCATCGCTGCCCAGGACAAGCTGTAACAGGAACTCGCGCGGGCGCGTCATGCGCAGCCCGGCATTGTGAAATCGCTGCGCGGCCTCGTCAAAGCTTAAAGTCGTCATCGTGCCATGCCCTGTAACAATCCGGCTTTACCCTTGTTTATTGCTTCGAGACGCGCAGCACCTGCGCCAGTTCGTGGCCGATCACCTGCTCGTGGTTGTCAATGCGTAGTCGCAGCGGGCCATTGAAGGGCGCGCGACTGTGAAGGCTCACGGCTACGCCCGGAAGCAGGCCCAGCGAGGCGATGTACTTCAGCACTTCGGGATCATGGGTGTGAACGCGGCTGATGCAGACCTGCGCGGGCGCGGCTACCTCGGAGAGTGGTTCGTCCATGATCTCC
>DATGFK010000336.1:0-2788 GCA_035309185.1 Aggregatilineales bacterium | reverse complement strand
TTTGTCCAGCACGCGATCAACGACTCGCGCCGTCTGCCGAATCTGGTCTTAACCGGCCACGTCCACAACTATCAACGCATCGAACGCAACCTGATTGATGGCACAGCCACGCCGTTTTTGGTGGTAGGTAATGGCGGCTATTTCCATCTCCACGGCATGAATGCAGACGATGGGACAGTGGATGACCAGACGGGCGCGAAACTCATCATGAGCGATCATCACAATCATGGCTATCTCACGCTCGCAGTGGATGCGCATTCGATTTCAGGCAGTCTGACCAGCGTGGCTACTGATGGCAGCATCAGCAAGAATACTGACCAATTCAGCTATGGCGCTGCCGCGCAGTTTCTCGCTGACGGGGTCATGGTCAGCCTGTAGTTCATTGAGCAGTTGAAGCAAAGACTCCCTCAAACCCTGGCCCTTTGTATCCTGCAATCCGTGTGGGACAATGGGCGACGGGGGGAATCAGATCGCGTTTATCGGCCCGCTCTCCCCTCTCCCGCGGGCGGGCGGGGGTGAGGGAGTCTACGTTTTTGTGATACTTTCTCAGGGATGCGGTCTGTTTTACCATATGATCACTCCAACCTAACTTGACGTTGGGTGGTAAAATCGAATGTTCAGTGCGCCTATAAGCGAAGCGGAAGACTCAGCAGTAGGAGCCATCATGCAAACAATCGATTCAGCCTCCCAAATCATCGGTGGACGTTACCGGCTTTTGAATCAACTGGGTTCGGGCGGTATGGGATCGGTTTTTCGCGCAGTGGATCGGTTGTCGGGCCAAACGGTTGCGCTCAAGCGTGTGACGCAAGCAGAAGTAGGCATACAAGACGGAGATAGTTTTGGCTTGCGTTTGGCTCTAGCCAGGGAATTTCATACTTTGGCATCCCTGCGACACCCGCACATCATTAGCGTGCTGGACTATGGTTTCGATGAGCAGGGGCAACCTTATCTGACAATGGAACTGCTTGAGAGTGCCCAGGACGTCCTGGAAGCCGGGAAAGGCCTGTCGCTCTCAGCCCAACTTCGTCTCCTGGTGCAACTGCTTCAAGCCCTCCTGTACCTCCACCGTTCCGGCGTTATTCATAGGGATTTGAAACCCGCTAACGTGCTTGTCGCTGACGCACAGGTCAAGGTGTTGGATTTCGGCCTGGCTGCCACACGAGGCGAAACTGACGTGAACTCGGATCACGTTTCCGGGACGCTGGCTTATATGGCCCCTGAATTGCTTTCAGGCGCGACAGCGAACGAAGCGTCCGACCTGTATGCCGTAGGCATCATCGCTTATCAGTTGTTGGCAGGCCATCACCCCTTCGATAGGGCCAATATGGCTGTTCTGTTGCAGCAGATTGTCGAAGCGCAGCCAAATGTGGAACAACTCGGCGTGGATAGCCGCCTGGCGGGAGTCATCGAACGACTGCTCGCCAAGTCGCCAGACAAACGTTACAGCGAGGCGGCGTTAGTGGTTGCGGCGCTCGGTCAAGCTACCGATCAAGAACTCTCCCTTGAAACGGCCATCACTCGTGAAAGTTTTCTACAGGCTTCGCGCTTTGTAGGCCGTGACGCCGAACTCAAGCAGTTGGTCGCCACCCTCACCCCGGCCATTGCTGGACAGGGAAGTGCATGGCTCGTCGGCGGGGAAAGTGGTGTCGGCAAATCGCGTTTACTGGACGAAGTGCGAACGCAAGCGCTGGTGCGAGGCGTGCTGGTACTGCGCGGGCAGGTTATCAGCGAAGGTAGCAGTCCTTATCAACTTTGGCGCGATATTTTGCGCCGGTTAATACTGACGATAGACCTGAGCGACTTTGAAGCAGGCGTGTTGATGTCGCTAGTACCGGACATTTCCGCGTTACTGGAACGACCCATTCCAGAAGTTCCCGATGTGGAAGGGCAAGCGGTACAAGAACGCTTGTTAAGCACCATCGAAGCTATTTTTCGCCGTCAGCAGCAACCCATACTCCTGTTGATTGAAGACCTCCACTGGGCCACTGAAAGCCTGGACGTGCTACAGAGACTTACGCGCATTGCACATGATTTGCCACTGGTCATCATCGGCAGCTATCGAAGTGACGAACGTCCTGACTTGCCCGAAGTGCTTCAGAATATGCGCCTTCTTGGCCTGAACCGCTTTGCCGGTAACCACCTTGCCGAACTCAGTGAATCGATGTTAGGCGCGGCTGGACGGCGTCCAGAAATCATCAACCTCTTGCAGAAAGAGACGGAAGGGAACGTATTTTTCCTGGTCGAGGTCGTGCGTTCCCTGGCCGAAGAAGCAGGTGAACTGGACAAAATTGGCACGATGGAATTGCCTGAAAAGGTTGTCGCTGGCGGGGTCGAAAGCATCCTCCAACGTCGGCTGAAACGAGTGCCACAATCGGCATACAAGCTTTTAGAACTTGCGGCGGTTTCAGGGCGATTGCTAGACCTCAAAATTCTGGGCAGCCTTGATCCCACGACAAATCTTGACCAATGGCTGAGCAGTTGTGCATCGGTTCCTGTCCTGGACGTTCAGGATGGCCGTTGGCGCTTCAGCCACGACAAATTGCGAGAAACCATGTTAGCGACGTTGCCCGACGAGCGACGGCCCACGCTTCACGAGCAAGTTGCCAAAGTCATTGAGCAGAATTATCCTGACGCGCCAGATCGTTATGCCGAACTGGCTTATCATTGGAAAGCGGCAGGCGTTACCGTGAAAGCCGCCGACTACCTGGGGAAAGCCGGTGAACAAGCGCTGCGGGTGTATGCAAACCAGGACGCAGCCTCATTCTTTAGCGAAGCGATAGCCTTACTC
>DATGFK010000335.1:0-2481 GCA_035309185.1 Aggregatilineales bacterium | reverse complement strand
CCTGATCGTAGGTATCCACATGGCGGATCGTCGCGTTTGGGTTGCCCTGCAAAATGTCAAGCGCTTTTTGCGCTTCGGCGCTTAGTGCCATCACTGCCTCCTTCAAGTTCCTTAAGCATAAAATCGGTCAGATGAAAATTTCCGTCGTCGGCCTGCCGTACCGCACCCGCCGCCACGAGTTCGTCCACGACACGTGATTCAGTCAGGTAATAGCCGTCCCAGCGCGTGCCGGTCCATTCAGCAACCTGGGCGACGGTTTCAGTCACGCGCCGCTTGTGGTTATACGTATCGACCACACGCAGGACGATGCTGCGTTCTTTCGTGATTTCAACATCATCAACCTTTACAACGAGCGGAGTACGCGCCCATTCCGCCATTGTCTGAACAACGTTACGGGCCGGGATGGTGAGAATGTCTGTAATCATATGCCTCCTAATCCATTTCGGGAGCGCGCGGGCAACGGCAACCCGGATGCGCCATATCGCGATATACCTTGCCTGTTTCAGGGTCTGTCCAACCTTCATTGATGTTTGCCACCTGTCCATTTAGGCGACGGCAAATCGGGCAGACATCGCCATCTCGATTGGTGAGCCAGCGGGCCTTTGAAACACCCGCATTGGTCCAGCGGGTAAAAGCGCCATTATTGAACACTCGAATACCTTCCGACTGCGCAATGAGCTTTGCTCGCGCGGGATCGTTGAACACGCCCGCCAATGCTTTTGCAATCTGGTCCCGGCTCAGGCCACCCTCCAGACTGGTCGTAATCGTGTCACGCACGTTGTCAGCCGTTGTCTGATCAATGCCTTTAATGAGGTTGAAGGCGTAGTCTTTGATAAAGTCCAGCGCCTCGCGGTTGATAAGCGACCAATCCACGGGAATCGTAAAGGCTTTCGTCGCAACAGGCAGCGTGCGCTTACCCGTATCTAGCGTATCATTCCCGGCTGCGAAGCCAGCCAGAGCAATCGCCAGCAGGGGGCCGGGCTTATCAGATGTGCCGATCCAATCCGCCATCAGCTTGTCATGATGACGCGCCAGAATGTTTAGCACTTCTTGTGGCGTGATCTCATGGCCCAACTTACTATAATGCGCGACAATCTCAGGCCCAGCGACTTTCATGTAATCATTTAGCCAATCGCTGCGGATCTCATCTTTCAGTGCGTCATAGCGGTTCCAGTAACGTTGGTACTGTTCTGGTGTGGCGTAAATGGGATCGGCAGTTTTCGCCGGTTCAACCTTCGTTACAAAACCGCCGCTTGCCCCGGACCCTGCACTCATTGATTTAGCGGCGAGAATGGCGTGCGCCTTGATCGCCGTGAATGCCTCGTCAAGCTCGAAGCCATGCGCGAGTAACTTTCGACCAAATTCTACACTATCACACGGCAAGGACTTCGCGGCAAACGGATAATCGCGACCTTTCCGGTCAATGATGCGTCGCCAGTTCTGCCATTCCTTGTACTGGTCATCCGGCAGCCACACGTCGCTCGTCACCGAATTCGGCGCAAGACTCTTCATGGCGGTTGGTTGCATAACTTCCGGGGGCAACGCTTCCTGATAGCCCAGCGCCTGGTACTTATTGGACAGTCCCTGTGTTGCCGTCGCGGATTCGCGGGGCAACTTGGCAGGCATCAGACCACCGCCGCCCGTTGACGAACTTCCGCCGCTGCTACCGCCAAATGGTGTACTAGCCTGCTGTTTTTGCCACAAGACAGGCAAATCTGCCAGCGGAACAACAGTAGTGCCAACCTTATACAGACCACGCAGCGCAGGATCTGGCTTTTCGTCAACTGCCAGCGCCGCCGTGTACAGATCGATATAACCGCCTGCCAGCTTTGCGTTGGTAATTTCGACGCGACGGGCAAGATCGTCTTTCTGAGCCGGAACGTGATCAAAGTTCGGTTCGACAGTGTAGTCGGGATAATACTCATGGACGAGCTGCTCGGTTATTTCCGCTGCATACCAATGGCAGCGCGGGATGAACCGATTTTGCACCCAGTTGTGAATAACAACATACGCCTCGGCATAGTTGGCTGCTGCCGCCTTAACCATCTCAATCGGCACGTCGAAGGCGCGGAACGTCGCATCGTCGGCGATGTCGCGATGATCCTTCAGGTTCATGTCCGCGAAACGTTCCTGGAGGTTTTGCACGTCCCAGCGGTGCGGTGTTACGACGTTGCGTCCGGTGTTTAACACGCCTTTGGCGACACGGCGCAAAAGGTCGCCAAAGTTCTTGACCTCTTGCTCGCTGGGCTGCACGGCTTGATCCTCAGCAGGTTGGACGAGTAACGCGCCAATAGCCGCATTTTGATAAAAGGCCAGAGCGCTCGTCAAACTTTCCACGTCCAGACCAGCCGCTGCGAATGATACTTCTGCGCTTGATACGCCGTCGAAATCGTCAAACAAGTCTATTTCGTGCAGGTAAATAGCATCTTCTATCGCGATATAAGAAATTTCTTTGTCCAGCAACTTCAACGGCTCCGTGAC
>DATGFK010000334.1:0-3463 GCA_035309185.1 Aggregatilineales bacterium | reverse complement strand
ATTGTCCAGGCTGACCGCCTGAATATCGCCTCGGAATCGGCGGCGAAGTGGAACTGCGTGGTGGTGCTGAAGGGCGCGCACACCGTTATCGCCGATCCGGATGGACGTGTGGCTGTGATCCCCTTTGCCAATGCAGCGCTGGCGCGCGCTGGCACCGGTGACGTGCTTGGCGGCGCAATCGTAGGCTATCTCGCTCAGGGCCTCGATCCGTTCGATGCGGCAGTCGCGGCAGCTTACATCCACGGCTACGCGGGCGAAATGGCAGCCAGCTTCATCGGGAATAAAGCCAGTGTCCTTGCCAGTGACGTGGTTTCGGCCCTGGCTGACGCCATTAACGCGGTTGAGTTGGCCGAATGAGTGAGTCCGGCAAACGTTTAATCGTCAACGCCGACGATTACGGAACTTCGCCGGGCGTCAGCCAGGGCATCCTGGAAGCCCACCTCAAGGGCATTGTGTCTTCGACCAGCGTCATGATCAGCGGAGATGAGGTTGAAACCGCCCTTGAGGAAGCCTTGCAGACAGCGCCGACTCTTGGCCTGGGACTGCACTTTACGCTGTCGGGCGACACTTGCAAGCCCATCTTGCCAACCGATCAGATTCCCTCGCTGCTGCGCGGCGACGGGACGTTCTATCCGTTTGCCGCGTGGCTCGAACACTATCCGCAGTTTGACGACGATGAAATCCGGCAGGAGATGATCGCGCAGTGCGAACGATTCATCGCCTTGACCGGCAAGCCGCCCGATCACCTGGATGCGCACCACCATTCCGCCTACCGACATCCGGCAGGCCTTCAAGCCCTGTTTGATTTGGCCGCACAGTATGGGATTCCAGTGCGTAACGTCGGCTTCAGCGCCACCGACAAGGCTCACAACGAGGCGGTGCTGGATGATCTGCTCGGCGCTATAGAGGGCGAGGCGGCCAGCGTCAGCCGGACAGCGATCCGCGCCCTGCTTGAAAAGGCACACGCGCCCTGGCCGGATCGCTTCGAGGCAGGTTTTTACGATGCGACGGCCACGCTTGGAGATCTTCTGCTCATCCTGACGACGCTGGCTGCCAACAGCCTGACCGAATTGATGTGCCATCCTGGTTATAACGATATGCAGTTGATCAACGATTACAAGGCCAAACGCGAGGATGAACTCGCCGCGCTCACGGCGCGCAGCGCCCGCGAAGTGCTGGCGGCGGAAGGCATCGGACTGGTCACTTACAGGGCACTCCACGCCCAGGCCGCCCCGTGAAGAGTGAACTCCCAGGCCCCTGGCGGAGCTTGGTCCGTTTTGGTTTCCGGCTCCTTTATAACGAGATGGCCTTCACCTATGACTCAGTGAGCTGGCTGGTCAGCCTGGGCGACTGGCATAGCTGGCAGCGGGCGGGGATCAAACATCTGAACGTTGCGTCGGGCGCGCGCGTGCTGGAACTGGCGCACGGCACGGCGAATTTACAGATCGATCTGCGCGCCGCCGGGATTGACTCGGTGGGCATTGACTTCAGCGCGGCGATGGGCCGCATCGCCCGGCGCAAGATGATCCAGCACGGCCTTGTCCCCAGGCTTGCCCGCGCCCGCGCCCAGGCCTTGCCTTTTCCTGCGAAAACCTTTGCAGCCGTCATTGCAACCTTTCCAACCGAATTTATCGTAGACCCTGCCACGCTCGACGAAGTTCACCGGGTGCTGAAAGACGCTGGGCGGCTGGTGATTGTCCCTAACGGCGTGCTGACCAAGGGCGGCGTGGCCCGTGAAGGGCTGGAAGCAGCCTACCGCGTGACCGGACAGCGCGAAGCGTGGCCGGCGCGAGTTTCCGAGCGATTCACTGCCGCCGGTTTTTCCTTGACGAAGGTTGTAGAGCCGTCACGAATCGGATTGGCTGAAGTGCTGATCGCGGAAAAGAATTAGCCAAGAGGTTTTGTGTGATGCCCACTTATGAAAATCCATTGGTCAATGCGCTGCTGACCGACCTTTACGAACTGACCATGATGGCCGCCTATTACCGGACAAAGCAGCACCGGCAGCGCGTTGCCTTTGAATACTTCTACCGAGAGGCGCCTTTCCACGGCCAATACGCGGTTCATGTCGGGCTGCACGCCCTGGTTGACTACCTGCTAAAGCTACGCTTCGAGGATCAGCATATTGCCTACTTGCGCTCATTGCGCACATTTGACGAGGATTTTCTGGCGCACCTGCGCGATCTGCGCTTCAGGGGATCGCTGGAAGCGGTACACGAGGGCGAAGTGCTGCTGCCCAACATTTATGGGCTGCGAATTACGGCAGCGCTTGAGGAAGCACAGTTTATCGAATCTGCGCTGCTGAACCTGGTCAACTTCCCCACGCTGATCGCCACCAAAGCCTCGCACGTAAAGTTCAATGCCGAAGAGAAGCAGGTGCTTGAGTTCGGCCTGCGGCGGGCGCAGGGACCGGACGGGGCATTGACCGCGTCGCGGGCCGCCTTTATCGGCGGGGCCGATGCGTCCAGCAACGTGGCGGCGGGCTACCTGTTTGGAATTCCGGTGAGCGGCACGCACGCCCACAGCTTCGTGATGTTCTTCCCCGACGAACTTTCGGCTTTTGATCACTACGCCGAGATTTTCCCGAACTCCGCGCTGTTCCTGGTGGACACCTACGACATTCACGAGGGGCTGGTCAACGCCATCCGCGTCGCGCAGGTAATGGCGAAGATGGGCCACGTGGCGCGCGGCGTGCGGATCGATTCGGGCGATTTGGTGTACTGGTCTACCGTCGCGCATGTCATGTTCGAGGCTGCGGGTTTGCACAATCTCAAGATCGTGTTGAGCAACGAACTGGACGAGCGCCGGATCGCATTGATCCATAACGAGATCCGCCGTAGCGTACGCGACGAGGGCTACCGGCGCGAGATCAGCCACATGGTCGGCTTTGACGTGCCATCATTCTCTGCTGAAGCGGTCATTGATCGCCTGATTTTCGGCGTCGGCACGGAACTGGTCACTGGCGGCAAGGAGTCGTCGCTGGGCGGGGTCTACAAGCTGGTGGCCGTTCAAGAAGACCATGCCCGGCTATCGCAGGACGGCACCGAGTGGCAGCCGCGCATTAAAATCTCGGCCCAGCCGCTCAAAGTGACCAACCCCGGCCTCAAGCGGGTATACCGGCTGCTGCGCAATGGCTTTATCATCGCAGACATCATCGCCCTGCCGGACGAAGTGATTACACCAGGAATACGTTTCGTGGGCATCAATCCCGCCAACCCGATCCAGCAAAAGGTCTACGAGAACTTTGACAGCGTGGAGAGCTTGCACGTGCCAATTATTGAGGATGGTAAGCTAATCTACGACCTACCTGATCTCAAGACGGTCAAAGCCTTTGCGGACAGGCGCCTTAAAACCATCCGGCTGGAAAGCCGCCGCCTGGAGAACCCGCATACGTTAAAGGTCAGCCTGACGCAGCGTTACTGGCAGTACAAGCAGGAAATCCTGGAACAGGCCAGGCCCAACC
>DATGFK010000333.1:0-3986 GCA_035309185.1 Aggregatilineales bacterium | reverse complement strand
TGACATATCCTGCCTCGCTTCCTACAATCCCACCAAATAGGGAGATGCAACTCACGTGTCATTAGACCGATTCGGGCGCAGTATCCATTATCTGCGGGTATCGCTTACGGACAAATGCAATTTGCGTTGTGTCTACTGCATGAATGAGGATATGGTTTTTCGTCCAAATCCTGAACTCATGCAGGATGATGAACTGCTTACACTGGTGAGGGTATTTGCTGATTTGGGCTTTGACAAGTACCGGCTAACCGGCGGCGAGCCAACCGTGCGGCCTAACCTGGTCGAGATTGTGCGCGAAATGCGGGCGACTCCTGGCGTAAATTCACTTACGATGACCACCAACGGCGTTCTACTCACTAAATTAGCCTGTCCACTCAAGGAGGCGGGCCTGGAGCGGGTCAACGTGAGCCTCGACACGCTCGATCCCGCCAAATTCAAGCGGATCACACGCTGGGGGCATGTGGAAGAGGTTTGGGATGGCATTCTGGCGGCTGAACGGGCGGGATTGACGCCCATGAAGATTAACGCCGTTGTTGCACGGGGCTTCAACGACGAAGACGTGGCCGATCTTGCCGCCTTGACGCTTGACCATCCCTGGCAGGTGCGTTACATCGAGATGATGCCTTTTGGCGACGTGGCAACTTTTGCCCGCGCGCAAGTCGTCACCGACGCAGAGATTCGCCAGCGTATCGAAGATCGTTTTGGCGAACTGGAACTCCTGGATGACGGCAAGCTCGACGGCGAGGCCCGCATGTATCGCATTCCCGGCGCGCAGGGCAGCATCGGGCTAATCAGCAGCGTGACGCAGCCTTTTTGTGCAAGCTGCACCCGCGCCCGCCTGACCGCTGATGGCGTATTGCGCCTGTGTTTGCTGCGCGACAAAGAAGTAGACCTGCTTACGCCTTTGCGTCATGGCGCGGGTGTGGAAGACCTCAAAGAGATCATCCGGCGCGGCGTGTGGAATAAACCGTGGGGTCACGACCTGGCCCATGACGTGGTGCCTATTCAGCGCGTTATGAGCCAAATCGGCGGATAAAGCCCAAAACAACCGAAACGGGCCAAAACAAAAAGGCTGTGCGCATAAAGCGTACAGCCTTTTTGTATCATGGCGGGAGGGCAGGGATTCGAACCCTGGTCCCGGTTTAACCCGGGAAACCGCTTAGCAGGCGGTCCCAATCGGCCACTCTGGCACCCCCCCGAATCGAAAACTACAGGTTTTTATGGGATTGGAAAAGGCGGTGGGAGAGGGATTCGAACCCCCGGTGACGGTTTACGCCACAATGCTTTTCAAGAGCATCGCAATCAACCACTCTGCCATCCCTCCGTAACCGCGAATGGCATTGCGAACAAACCGATCCAATACGGATTGCGTGAAGCAGTATACCATAGCGGTTTCGGAGGGTCAACGGCCCGTTTTGGGACTACTCCGCCGTTGCCACGCTCTCTTCTGTGTCCTGGCGGGCATGGCGCACGTGACGATAGATGTAATAGGCAAGCCCCAGGAGGATCAAGGCGATGATCGGGTAATCGAAGGGGCGCATGGCATCTCGAATGGCCTTCCAATTCGCGCCTGCTGTAAACCCTGCGAAGGCCAGGGCCGCGCACCAGATGAACGAGCCGACGTAGGTCAAAATCGAAAAACGGAGGAAATTAATGCGTACCATGCCAGCCGGGAACGAGATAAAGGTTCGCACCACGGGCAGTAAACGGGAAATGAACGCTGCCCAGTCGCCCCAACGGGCAAACCACTTGTCGGCACGGGCGATGTCTTTCTGGCTGACCAGGATGTACTTGCCATAACGCTCCACGAGCGGGCGCCCACCCTTTGCGCCAAGCCAGTAATTGATGACCGATCCGATCAGGCAGCCGAGCGCGCCGAGCGCACCACCCAGGAGGATCGCTTGCAAGGCCGTCCCACCCTGCGCCTGCACGAGCAGCCAGCCCGCCAGGGGCATCGTGATCTCGGAGGGGATCGGTATATTGGCGCTTTCAATCGCCATGATGATGATGATGCCCAACCAGCCAATGCCGGTAATGATGCTCGACAATGTGCTGATTATCTGGTTTTCAAGTCCAATCGGCATGAATACGTTGCTCCTGAAACTTGCTGGAAAATGAGCTTGCCCTGCATCGGCAGGGCGGCGGTAGTATACCAGCCTGACCTGCTCTAGGCAAGCCTGGTACCTATGAGCAACACTCAACTTCGACCTTGACCTTGTCCGCCCTTCCGGCTACAATTCCGTATTGTTAGCACCGCAGACCGCAGGGGCTGCACATAAGCAGCTTAATGACCCTGCCGAGGTGAAGACTCTACCATCGTGATATTTGGGTGGTCTTCGCATCTGCTTGCGAAGGCCATTTTGGTTTGTGTCTTCCTTGCAAGCATCTTCCCGCGCTGCTAAGCACTCAATTGCGTGAAATCTCTGTGGAAAGGAGGATGTTTCGCTCTTGGCTATTACCAAAGAAACGAAAGAAGAAGTTCTGAAGGGCTATATCGAGATGCTGAAGGAAGCCCAGGGCATGGTCGTGACCGAGTATCGCGGCATGACGATGGCTAACTTCAATACGACCCGTACGGCCTTGAGGGCGATCAACGCACGCTTCACCGTGACCAAGAACACTTTGTTCAAGATCGCCCTGAATGAGGTGGGGTTTGCCGTACCGGAAGACCTGCTGGTGGGGCCAACTGCCGTGGCGATTGCCTATCGCGATCTAGGCGGTCTCACCAAGGCCATCTTGAACCGCGCTAAGGAGGATGAAAAGCTCGTCCCTAAAGGCGCGATCATGGGCAATACCGTGTTCCAGGCCAAACAACTCGAAATGCTTTCGACACTGCCCTCCCTGGACCAGGCGCGCGCCTCGCTCGTCGGTTCGCTCCAGCAGCCAGCCGCACGCCTTGTCGGTTTGCTGCAACAGCCCGCGCAAGGATTGGCCGCGCTGCTCAAAGCGTATTCCGATAAAAGCGCAGCAGCATAACTACACCTGAATATCATCTCGCAAAACTGACTGAAACTCGAAAAAGCTGAAAGGAACCCTGAAAATGGCTGAAATGAACGAACTGATTGACGCTCTGAGTGGTTTGAGCGTGATGGAAATTGTTGAACTGACCAAAGCGCTCGAAGATCGCTGGGGCGTAAAGGCTGCCGCTGCCATGCCGATGATGGCTATGCCAGCCGCTGGCGGCGCGGCTGGTGGCGCTGCTGCGGCTGCCGAACCCGTCGAAGAGCAGACTGAGTTCACCGTCATCCTCAAAGACGCTGGCCCCAAGAAGATCAACGTCATCAAGACCGTCCGCGCGTTGACCAACCTGGGCCTGAAGGAAGCGAAGGACCTGGTGGAAGGCGCGCCTCAGAACGTCATGGAAGGTGTCAGCAAGGATGCCGCCCAGGACGCGAAGAAAAAGCTCGAAGAAGACGGTGCTGCCGTCGAGGTCAAGTAGTCTACTTCGCTGCTCCTGAATTCAGTTGAAAACGACGGGCCGATCCACATGGATCGGCCCGTTTGCTTTAGCACGCTGCTGTTTATGCCTAGCCTTTGGCCTGCGGTAAGGGAGTCAAAGGCGCCGCAGGCGGATCTAATGGCTGAATCGGCTGCGAGGATTGTGAAGCAGGCGCCGCGAATTGAGCCGGTGCGGGTGCTGATACCGGAACCGGAATAGTGCTCAGTTGGCTGGCAGTGGCCGCTGCGGAACTACTGACATCGGCGGTACGCTTGCGAGCCTGCTCAATGAAGTTGCGAATCTGCTCCGGGTCACGGATGAGCTGGCCCCATTGTGCCGTTTCATCGCGCATGACGGTCAGGGTGCCTTCCGTAAAGGCCTGCAATGCCGCCCAATACTCACCGTCGGGCATTGCGATATCGGGAGCCAGCGCTTCGGCCACAATCACATTTTCCTCGGCAGTCTTATAGATCGTAATGAGGCGATCCCACTGGAAGAGATCTGCCAGCGTGCCGAAGGCCCCGCCCAGCGCCGGGGCCACGACCGC
>DATGFK010000332.1:0-4306 GCA_035309185.1 Aggregatilineales bacterium | reverse complement strand
ACCAGATTCACACCTGGGAAGCCAAATTCAAGCAGTACGGCAAGATCAACCAAATGGTGATTTATCCTGGCGCGGCCCACGCCTTCTTTAACGACACCGAATCCTCCTACATCAAGGCAGCGGCAACCGATGCCTGGCAGCGCACTCTGGACTGGTTCAGTAAATACCTCGCCGCAGGGGCAGAATCGGCTGCGACGGCAGCGGCCACGCCCGCCGCAACGATCAGCGCTACCAGCACGTCGTGATCTCCCCCTCATCCCCTAACCCCTTCTCCCATGCAATCCCTGTGGCACGGGAGAGGAGCAGGAGTGAGGGAGTCTACGGCAGTGTACGTTTTTGTGATGCTTTCACAATAAGGAGTTATCCTCTCGGCCTGTTACCATCCAGGAGAAGTGCGCATGGTCGGCAAACGCCTGACAGCAGTGTTTTCACTTGCAATTGCAGCCTTGATGCTGAGCAGCCTTTCCCTTGGGGGCCTGGTCAGCGCACAGGCGCCGCAGCCGTTGTATTTTGGCGTGATCGGCGCGGACGATAGCCAGACGGCTTTCGGCGTTTCGCTTGCCGTGCAGCGCCTGAGTGTGCTCGGCGCACTGATCACGCCAGACGGCAATTCATATACGCTCAAGGTGGTCACGGCGGAGGCGTCCAGCGCCGCCGACGTTGCCAACGCGATCACCGAACTGAAGAAAAACAACATCGATGCCATTTTTGGGCCGGACGACGACAAGTTGCTCATGGACAGCCTGCCAGCCCTGCAAAG
This sequence comes from Aggregatilineales bacterium, assembly GCA_035309185.1. Taxonomy (GTDB): domain Bacteria; phylum Chloroflexota; class Anaerolineae; order Aggregatilineales; family UBA2796; genus DATGFK01. Next base: position 3,546 of record DATGFK010000332.1, on the reverse strand, counting down.
TGCCGGAGTGCCGATCTTCACCAGCGCGACCACGACGGCCCTGAAGGCCACCGGCATGATCTTCCGCAGCCGCGCCAACGATAGCTGGCAGATGAACGCGCTGGCCCAGGTTGTCAGCGGCGACCTGAAAAGCAAAAAGATCGCCATTTACCAGGGCGATGCCGACGCAAGCCAGACCGTCAGCGAACTGGTCAATGCGCTGACCAAGCTGAACGTGCCGCCTGCTCCGCCGGTAATCCAGCAGCCAGGCGGGAAAACCGCCGATTCCGCGAATGCGCTAACCGCCAATCAGCCCGACGCGATCATTGCCATCGGGACGACGGCGGAAGAGGGGGACGTCTATCGCACGCTGCGATCCAGCGGTTACAGTGGCCTGTTCGCGACGACCCGCGCCGACGAGACCGCCTTTATTCAGGCCTTGCCCCTGGCACTACGCGGCGGAATCTACGGCGTGACGACCTGGGCCTATTCCTGGCAGGTGCCTACCAGCCAGGACTTCACCCGCGACTCGGTTGACCTGTTCGGCACGACCCCGCAGTCCTTGAGCGCAGCAGCCTATGATTCGGCGGTAGCGGCCTACGTCGCCATGAAAAACGGCGGGATCGAGCCAGATACGCTGACGGCGTCGCTGCTGAAGCTGCCCAAAACCGCCTCGCTGCAAGGGACATTTGATGCCACACTCGGCAATAACGAACTCTCCTCCACGGTAGCCGTGATCATGACCAACCCCTTCGGCGCGCCAACCGTGATCGCGCGCTTTGACAATACAGGACGGCTGAGAACGATCAGTACGACGGCGACCTTTACGCCGCGCCCGCCCACTGCTACGCCGAACGGCGTTGTGGCGACGACGCGAGGCATTCTCAACGTGCGTAACGGGCCAGGGCCGAACTATCTGGTCGTGGGGCAGCTTAAGGCAGGTGTGCAAAACCAGGTCATCGGGGCCAGCTCAGACTACCGGTGGCTGGTCATCACCTACCGGGCAGTTAACGGCTGGATTCTGGCTGCCGACGTGGACGTGTTCGGCAATGTCAGCACCCTGCCTATCGTGCCAAACCCGCCGACACCGATCCCTTCAGCAACCCGAACGGCCACGCGAACACCCACCGCAACGGCATCGCCCACGCCGCATTAGCGGTCTCATACCGAATCCTGATGATGAGCTGCGCTATTATTCTGTTCGTTGAGCCGGGATTAATTCCCCGACTCAGCAAAGGCGGAGATTCCCTCAACTCTAATCCCTTTCTCCCATCGGAATGAGCGAAGGAGGAAGGCGTAGGCATCTGGCTCACCCCTCGTACGGGGATAGAAGGGTCAGCCCGGCACCACGAAGCAGCCCTGGTAAGGCACCTCGGATTGGCGGAGGGCCTGCGCGAACTGCGTTATGGGGACTTTCCAGTTGTGGCCCTGTTCCATCGTGATCGCACCGTGGTTGTACCAATCGGGATCGTTCACGTAAATATTGTTGCCGTCATAGCCGACGGCCAGCAGGAAATGGCCGCCACTGTCGAACTGGTTCTCGCGCCCGGTGAGTGGGCCATACGAGATCAGGCACAGCACGGGCCGTCCCGCGTTGATTTCGTCCACGATATTCTGGATGTTAGCCGTCGTGACAAGGTTCAGCTTCAAGCCGTGGGCCAGGGCCAGCGTGACAAGCTGTGCCGTGCGCAGCCCGCTGTCGCTCGAAGCGAGGGACGTCTCCGACGAAAGCTGATCGGTGGCAATGCGCGGCGTGGTTAACCCTTTCACCTGGGCCTGCCAGTCCAGCAACATGCCCACGCAGGCCGGGCCGCAGTCATTGCGGTAGCGGCGCGCGTCCGGCGCTTCCTGCGAACGGTAGGGAATGTTCAACATGACAGGTGTGCTGCCCAGCGTATTCTCCGGCGTCCAGCGCACGGCGTCCCAGGCGATTTCGCGGCCCAGTTCGAGCGTCCAATCGTCCAGGTAAACCACGCCAGGCTGCTGCTGAGTCGGATCGATCTGGAAGGTTCCCAGGTCCAGCCAGCCGTTGGACACGGCACATTGCGCCGCGCTGACGAGAAACTCGCCGGGTCGCTCCTTGATCCCGTGAATCTTGTAGCGGGCGTTGCCTGTCGTGGCGTGCTGGCCGGGAATATAGGCTTCAATCTTGTAGAAGCCTGCCTGTTTGATCTGTGGATCGTAGGCCACCACGACATTCGATTTGCCCTGGTCAACCGCCTTGTATTTGCCTGTGCCGCCGTTGGGGCTGGGCTGGGTTTGAAAGCCACCGCTGGCATTGGAGTAGACCGTTTCGTGATAGTTGGGGCTGCCGACAGTCACCACGACGGGCGTTCCCTCTTTGGCGGGCAGGCCCGATGTGCCGGGCGCGGGCACGACCTGTTGCCCGGCCACGCTGAAGTTGAGGGCGTTGAAGTGGGGGGCGTCAATTTGACCCAGCACCCACCAACTCCAGCCAACCGCGTGATAAGTATTCGCGCACAGGTTGCGCGCCTGGGTGATCATGCTGGCGGGCGTGTTATAGCCGGACAGGGCGGGGATCACGGGCTTGCTGTAATAATTGCCCCAGGTTTGAAAAGCCTCAGCCAGTGCGGCATCAGGCGTATTCTGGAAGTCCGCCCAGTAGACCTGCGGATGGACACTCTGGATAAATGGCGACCATTCGTCGGGGAAAATGGCGCTCTTATGAATGCCACGCGAGTCGCAGGTCATGCCGATGTGGAACGACCCCGGCAACTGTGACCGAATCGCGGTCATCAGCGCGCGTACCGAAGCCTGATCGCCCGCGTAGAAGCCGGGATAGGGTTCCACGTCCAGGATCATCGAGCGCACACCGGGCCTCTGGCAGACCTGCGCGATCACGCTAGATTCGCCCTGGATGTCTGTGCCGTGCGGCACACACCAGGCGTGAAATTCCAGGCCGTATTTCTGCAAGGTCGCTACCCAGCGATCCACGGCGGCAGGGCCGTCAATCCACATGGAAGCCTTGGTATCGTACTTCGCCATCCAGTCCGAGCCGTCACTGGTCTTGACCCAAACCTGCGTGATGGCAGGCGCATAGGTCAGGATGGTTTGCGCCAGTTCGTCAATATTGGCTTCACCCAACTGGTTGCCTGCGACGAGCCAGGCGCCTACTTTGTTATCGAAAGGGGTAACGTCTACCAAAGCCAACGCTCCTTCATGAGATCGGGTGCATCAGCGTTCACCCGGTAAGCACTGTGAGAGAACATTCAGCCTACACCATAATATCCGAGTGAGCAAACGCAGTGAAAGCGCCTACAGCATTTTGGCGAACGCGGTTCCAAAGCGATGGGCGTCGCCGGGCCAGCGCGCGGACAGATAATTGCCGTCAAGTACCGTGAAACCGGCTTCCAGGTGTTGCAGACTGTCGCGGGCCATGCCCAGCGGGCCGCGTAAAAAGTCGCCTGGAGCCGCCAGCGCGCCGATCACTTCGTCTTCTACGGTCTGCGGGTAGGTGCGGTAGTAACTGCCCATCCAGGTACGAGTCATTATCCAGGCGCCAAGCTCCATCGTCTTGAGCAAGGCGGTTGTCTTCTTGCCAAACAG
>DATGFK010000331.1:0-2235 GCA_035309185.1 Aggregatilineales bacterium | reverse complement strand
TGGATGGGTCTGGCAGGAGAACGATGTCGAGCTGCTGACCGAACAAGGGGTGATAGGTGAAATCCCCGTTCTTTGCCAGGTTCACCAGCTCCTGAATGGCATCCTGGGTCGCGGTGTCTGTGAAGTTGAGGGTAGGAGGGTTGGTACGGTAATCAATCGGATTGCCACCGTACGCGGCGATAAGTTGGAGGACATAGGTTCCAAACGTATTGGCAGGGATGAAACCGGGTTTACCGGTGCTGTCAGCCTTGAGTGCCTTGAGCGCGTCGGCAAACTGTTGGGTAGTCCAGGGCGTACCCGCCGCACCGGGCAGGGGTATGCCATCCTTGCTGAAACGGTCGCTGTCATATTTGAGGACAACAGGCTCGACGTCTGAGGGAAGCATCCAGGTCTTATTGTCCATCGTGACCTGGGCCAGCGCGCCGCCGACCATGTCGGTTTTGTCAAAATTCGGGTCTGCTGTGAGGAAGGGATCGAGGTTGAGCAGTTTGGGCAAACGATCCGCCGTGACACCGTTGAACGGCGCATACACGCAGTCAAACTTGCTTAAGGCCTGACCGAGGAAGTCAACCGTTCCCAGGTATTTGTCGAGCAGCACCTTCGCGACCTGAGGATCGCTGGCCGTAAAATCGCCAATGAGTTTATTCCAGGCATCCTGATTGGGGATCTGAAAATTAACGACGCCAAACTTGAGGGCGATCTTGCCCGCTGGCAGAGCCAGCGGCGGGACGGGAGTCGCCACGACGAGCGCTAGCTTATTTTTGCCAGCGGCGGCGGCCTGTGATTGCTTCACCGCCGCATCTTCAGCCCCTTGCAAGGCAACATGAACGTCCGCATTCGCCGTTTTCATTTTGTTGTAAGCATCGCCCAGGTAGTCTGCAAAACGCATTTCCGAGAGCGGAATGGCGTTGGCTACAGCCTGGTCAATCAACGTTTGCACGACAGGCGGAATGTTCACGGTAAAGGCCTGCGTGCTGCCTGGCTGGCTCCCGACCAGGCTCTTGCGGGCCGGGACGGTTCCCTGACCATAGGTGGCAACTTCAGCCCGTGTGGTCAGCCACGCCGCCAACGCATAGGCTTGCTGCGGATACTGCGTGCCTGCGCTCACGGCAAAACCCTGAACGTCGAGGGTGGCCTTTCCGCCAGGAAGCAGGGCGCCAGATCGTTTATCGGCACTGCTGGCCGGGAAAGCCAGGAGCACGGCGGGAGATACACTCATGGGCGCCTTATTCAACTCCGCGCCGATCATCCCGTCCTGATCGAGTTTCAGCCAGGTCTGAAGCAAAGACGCGATCTCCGGAGTGTCGAACTTTGGCGCATTCGGCACACTACCGGTATCAATATAGCTGCTGGTAAGCAGACTTCGAAACAGGACTGGCAACTGCGCACCGAACACGTCAACGCCCGGCGTGGTGACTTTGCCGCTGGAATTTTTTACCGAAAGCTGGCGAATAGCATTGGCGAGATCATCCGCTGTCCATTTCTCGCTCGGATAGGCCAATTTGGCGGCGTCGAAGGCGGCGGGGCTGTAGGTCAGGAGGTAGGGATCGGCGGAAATCGGCAACGCCCACACCCCATGATCCCACTGGAAGGATTGCCAGATAGGCGTGTAGAAGTCAGCGGGATTGAGGGACTTATCCTCGTCAACCAGGGGTTTCATGTCCAGGTAATAGCCGCCCCGTGTGGCTTCTTCCGAAATGGCGTTTGAACTGCTGTTGTAGGCAGAACTCGCCACATACAACACATCGGCAGCGCTTGTGTAGCGCTGGAGGCCCTGGAGATGTTGATCGAGGCCCGGCGCAGCCGGCGGAACATTTGCGTCTACTTGCAGGACGCTGACTTTCACTCCAGGATGCGCAGTTTCAAAAGTATTGATCAAGCGGTCAGTAAAGATGCTGTCTGTAAAACTCGGTACCGCCAGGCTGATCGTGATGCCAGTATCTTGTGCTCGCGAGGGAGCCAGGCCCACCAGGCCGAGGCCAACCATTAAAGTTATCGCAAGCAATCCAAACTGTCTTAAACGCCGCATAAAACGTCTCCTTGAGAAGATCGCGCAATAGGCTTATATACTCTATACGTATGGCAACCCAAAGTCGGCGCACAGTGGATACTGAAGATACTCGCAACAAAATCGGCAGCGGTTGCCGAAGTGTGTGAATTCCGGGTTTTTTAGATTAGCGATGAGAGAAATTCATGGGGACAAATCCTTGATTTGTCCCCAATCGAGGCAAATTA
>DATGFK010000330.1:0-3170 GCA_035309185.1 Aggregatilineales bacterium | reverse complement strand
CGACCACGTCATAGCAATGGGTGCATTTGAGGTTGCAGGCATGGTTAATAGCCCACGTCACTGCGTAGAACTGGCGGTACTCAGGCGGTACCTCGACCTCGCCCGGATCGTCGCCGTCATCGTCAGGCACAGGTTCCTTTGGCGCGCGTGGATCATCGGGCGTAAAGGGAATCTCAGGATAATCGGGAGGTTCCGGCCAGTGGGTCGGCCAGGGTTTGGGGAAGCCCATACTTTTCTGCCTTTCAACTATAGTATGTGAAGCGAGATTTCTGCTATCAACGTCTGCGCATAATGCTGCCTGGGGTCTTGTATCGTCTGCCGCACGTCCAGTGCCTGCTGCGCATAGTGCATCGCCAAGGCGTATTGCTTGCGTTGCTGGGCGCATTTTGCCAGCAGATAGGCAGCGTCGCCAATCCCCCAACGATAGGAGCGTTCCTCGCTAATCGTCAGCGCTTCATTCGCCACGGCTTCGGCGTGAACAACATCCTCCGCTTGCAGCGCTTCATAGCCTGCCACGACAAGGCAGTCTACTAGCTGAAGGGAAAATCCACATTTCCGCGCCACATCTTCAGCTTCTTGGAGTACAGCATCCGTTCTGGCCCGCTCATGTGAGGGTAGCAGTAACCGTGCTTGCATGATCAGTGCTTGCGTGTAGATGTGCTGATGTCCCACTTGCATCGCCCAGCCCAGGGCCGCCTGTGCATAGCGTTCGGCTGACGGGTCATCGCCGCCACGGTAAGCGATCTCAGCCGCAGCCAGATTGTATTGAGCCGTCGTGAGTGGACGATAGGTCTTCATTTGCTCAAAATCAATCTGCTCAAGTTTGGCGCGGGCCGCTCTGAGCTTCCCCAGCCGTGTCAGGATCACCGCATGAAGCACCTTGTGATAGAAGTCCGGCGTCCAGGACTTTTCTAACGCCCTAAGCAGATACGCGAGCATATTCCGGCTATGTTCTTTGGCGAATTGATCTGCCGCCTGACACTCCTGTAACGCTCCCTGAACCTCACCGAGTAAGGCTAAAACCAGCGCGCGTCTGCCGTAAGGATTGGAACCTGTGTGACCTTCTTGAGGACTTCCAGTGACATGCCAATCTCGCTGAATACCGAGCGCATCGTCCATCAAGACTTTGGCTTCCAGCAGTTTTCCCTGGATCACAAGCGCGTCGCAGAGCGTTTGGATGAGCATCCCTTCGTACATTCCATAACGCTCTTTCAAGAGATGAATGAACAATGGATCGGCGTAGGCTTGCCATTCCCCTGGCTGCTTTTCGTCCACTGTCTTTAGCGTTCTAACGCGATCCAGAATCGCTTTGACATGCTGTTCAGCCTGCGCAACTTGACCGGAATCCAGCAGGAACAGCGTGTGATCGTAGACAGGGGTAGTGCGCCAGGACAGCAATTCTTTCATGGATGGCATATTCATCATCAGCGCTGTTATGCGCAGACCGCGCTGATAATCCCCCACTCGCCAGGCAAAATGTTGATAACTTCCCAACCTCTCATAAAGGGTGCTAGTGCTAGTCAAGCCTGTTGGGTACTGATCCAGCGGCAAATCAGGAACGCCACTCGCAACGGCATGGTACATGACCTGCTCATAAATATCCAGCATCTTTGGATTTATGGCATTGTGTGCCGAGCTTGGATGATCAATTAAAGAAAGCACTGCATTGCTGAGCTTGGCCTGAACTTCTGCCTCCTTTTCGCCAAGCGTAGCGGAGAAATAATCTCGTATTGCAGGATGGATAGTGCATACCATTTCACTATCCATGCCGTAGAAGGCGATTAGCCCGCGCCGTTGCAAACTCGACAAAAGTATCCGTAGTTGGGGATCACTCAGCTTGGGATAATCGACAAGTGGCGCTACAGAGCCTTTCGTGTTAAAGAAGTCGGCCAGGACAGCATAGGCTACAGGTTTTCGCAGCACAGACAGAACCTGGAGGACGATCCGCTCGTTCGTGGGGAGATTGCTGGCGATGAAGGCCAGTACCCGTGCCAGGCGCTGCGCCTGAGTGTCAGCGTTCGGCATTGAAACCGATGGTAAATCCAGTGCAGAGCGCAGATTGCTGCCTAAATGCTCTTTCAACGCTCGTACAAGTAAGTCCAGTGTCAGCAGATGATTGCCATAGGCTCGCAGCAAGTCATCCAACTCACTGTCCGTCCCAGTGATACCGCGTGCGCGCAGATACTGCCGGGCTACCGTGCTATCGAGGCGATCTATCTGAAGGGTCCGGTAGCCACTTCCGGCGAACGGCTCCAGATCGGGCAGCGCATAACGGCTGGTGAGGATCAGCTTCACGGGAAGGTCGCCCTGTGCGACCCGTCGGATGAGATGCCGCAAAGAACTGTCTCGAACTAACCCGAACCCACCGGGCGACGCTTCCCCTTCCTGGACGAGTTCCAGGCCATCGAGGACGATGAGCAGTCCAGGCGGCGCATTGTCTTCAAGGAAACGAATCAGCCGGTAAACCACATCCCGCGCCGGGTCAAGAGTTTTCTCGCCCGTGAGATGATCGTACAGGCCACGAATGAAGTATTCGATGTTGGGATTGTCGTAAATACTCCATAGAAATACCGAACTTGCCGGCAGCAGCCCACTCTGCGCTGTAAGTGAGGGATCACTAAGCGAGTTCCCCGGCAATTCCTGAAGAAAGCGCGTAAGCAGCGCCGTTTTCCCGGATCCACCGATCCCGATGAGTGCCAGAACGCCGTCTTGGGACTCATCACGCCAGAACGTGCGCAGATTGTTGAGTTCAGGGCGACTCTCGAATTCAGATTCGGCGACGGGAAGAAACGCGCCCGACAGCGAGCAGTCTGCCTGAGCGTCTGCGGGAACATCGGGCAGCGGCGCGTAACTTAGCGCGGGCTGCCGGTAGCCCACAATGGCAGCTTCAAACACTCTCCTTTCGTCTTCCACCTTTTCTCGGTAATCGACAACGGTAGAGAGGGGTACCGCATCCGCCTCGGCGCTTCCCGGCAGCAGCACGGTAATGAGGCGGATTGCGTGGGCCGCCGCACGCTGTTCCAGTTCGTTACGCAGGCTTGGGACGGCCCAAGGAGAAGGCTTTTGACCGGATAGGAAAAGAACAGCCGTTGCGCTGCGGCTCAAAAGGGCCTGGACGACTTCAAGGTCGTCATTCTCGTTGCCCAGTACGGAGTGAGTGAGGATAAGGC
>DATGFK010000329.1:0-7405 GCA_035309185.1 Aggregatilineales bacterium | reverse complement strand
GCTCCAGCTTTACCGTGATCCAAACCTGCGCGAAAAACCCGCCCTCTTGAATGAGCGGGGCGGAGCACGCTATTCGACGGCGGCTGTATCATTGATGCGCGCCATCGCCAATAACGCCAAGGAAGTTCACATCGTCAACGTGCGCAATGGGCAATCGCTGCCCGATCTCCCAGCGGATAGCGTGGTGGAAGTCCCAGCGGTCATAGATGCGCATGGCGCAACGCCGCAGGCGATGGGAACCATGCCACCGCAAATTCGAGGGTTGATCCAGGCAGTGAAGGCCTACGAAGAATTGACGATCCAGGCAGCCATCACGGGCAATCGTGACACGGCTCGCCTTGCGCTGATGGCGCATCCGCTGGTACCCTCCTGGGACACTGCCTGCGCTCTTCTGGACGATCTGCTGGCTGCAAATCGGCAGTATTTGCCCCGCTTCAATTGAACTGACGACACCTTGTAGATTGCACAGCCGAGTAAACAGTCATGATCCTTCTGGGAATTGATGGCGGGGGAACCAAAACCCACGCACTGGTCGTGGATGAACACGGTACTGTTCTGAGCAGCGCTGTCGGTGGGCCTTCAGGCTATCACACCATTGGCCTGAACCGGGCACTCAATGAGTTGCGCGCCGTTACTCAACAGGCGCTTAATAGCAGTCGGCCTGATGTGGCGGTGTTCTGCCTGGGCGACTGCGATACGCCGACTGACAAAGCGCGCCTCCAGACGGGCCTTAACACACTGCCACTGGGCCAGCGAACGCTCGTATATAACGACTCTTTTGCCGCACTGCGGGCTGGATCGTCCCGACCGTACGGCGTAGCGGTCATCTGCGGGACTGGCTTTAACGCCTGCGGGATCGGGCCAGATGGTCAGCAGGCCAAGCTTCCAGCGCTCGGCCCACTGACGGGGGATTGGGGGGGCGGTAGCGCACTCGGAAGGGCTGCCTTCGGCGCCGTTTACCGGGCTGAGGATGGTCGCGGCGATCCTACTATCCTGACGCCTATGCTCCTGAAGGCAGTTGGCGCGTCAGATCTGGCTACGCTGACCGATTGGATCGCCGACGGTCAGATTAGCCATTCCCAGCTTTCAGCCCTCGCCTTGATGGTCTTCGAGGCTGCTGAGACGGGAGACAGGGTCGCGCAGTCCATCGTCATCCGGCAGGCTGACGAGATCGCCACAACGGCACTGGCGATCTTGCGTCGCCTGGAGATGTGCGCGATTGACGTAGACGTCGTGCTGGCTGGCGGCGTGATGCATGGACGCGGCCCGCTCCTCATGGACACGATCCGTACGCGAATTGGACAGGCTTGCTCGAAGGCCAACGTGTTGCGGCTCAACGTGCCACCGGTGGTTGGCGCAGTCTTCCTGGCGTTTGACGCATTGAATATTGTGCCACCGCCTGTCAACACGCTCAAATTGCCCCCAGAAACGCTTCTGGCCTCATTGCCCATTTGATTGGAAGTCTCCATTCGGACGGATTACCAACTGTTCAACATCCCTTAATGCGGTGTACAATTGTGACCAATTCGTTTTGCGTTCTTTTAATTTGAGCGCCCCGGAGGAAAATGATGAAGGTTGCACTTGGCGCAGATCATGCAGGCTACGAACTGAAACAGAGCCTGCTGGCCTTTTTGAATAAGCAGGGCTATGAAGTTTTGGACGTGGGAACCGACACCGCAGAAGTGCCGAGCGATTATCCGGAATTCTCAAAACGGATAGCCGAAGCCGTCTTGAGTGGCAAGGCCGAACGCGGAATCCTGGTTTGTGGTAGTGGCGTCGGGGCCAGCATCGCCGCAAACAAGATCAGGGGTATTTATGCGGGCCTTTGCCATGATACCTACAGTGCCCATCAGGGCGTTGAACACGACAACATGAACGTCATCTGTGTGGGATCGCGGGTCATTGGAGTTGAACTGGCGCGCGAAATCGCCCAGGCATTCCTGAAAGCGAAATTCAGCGGCGAGGAGCGCCATGTCCGCCGCTTTGCAGAGGTCAAAGCCATTGAGGCACAGAACCTTCAATTGCCTACCCCCGGTCCGGCGGTCTCGCGAAAATGAGCATAGAACGCGGACCCGTCCGCCACGAATTGATTACGTGGGAGGAAGTGGATAAGCTCGTTGATGTTCTGCTCCCGCAGTTGAAGACTGCGGGTAGTTTCGACGCTCTCGTTCTCATTACTCGCGGCGGCTTGATCCCCGGCGGCATGATTTCCGAAGCGCTTGGGATTAGTTACATTGTAACGGCTGCGGTTGACTTCCCGTCCCAGACCGGGAAAGCACAGCTTGCCGCCTGGCCGTCGTTTTTGCAATTTCCCGACGAGCGCTTGATCGTTGGTCGGCGCACCCTGATCGTTGACGACGTATGGGGCAGCGGACGCACCAGCACGGCAGTCAAAGCACGCTGCGAAGCGGCTGGCGCGCTGGCGTTTACGTGTGTCTTCCACTTCAACCCGTACCGGTCACTGTTCAGCAAAGCCGAACCGGATTTCTACGGCGCCATCACGGATGCTCATATCGTCTATCCCTGGGAGGTAGACCGTGGTCTGCGGGGCATCCCTTACGGCTTCCCACAGTCAAATTAGGTATCTCCCACTTAAAGGCGCGCATGGATGTTAAGCCACTTCTGAATCTTGTCTCTGATCGGCTGCGCGCCCTGCCCCTGGTTGTGCTTTACATCACTGATGGCTGTAATAGCCGCTGTGTCACCTGCGACATCTGGAAGTTGCCCCGTCGCAACATGGATATGAATCTGGTCGAACGACTGGCGATGGATTTTCGCGATCTGGGAGTGCGCCGGGTCGTTCTGAGCGGCGGCGAAGCCATGCAGCATCCTCAGTGGCCCCGCATTGCGAAGATTTTTCATGATATGGGAGCGCAGGTTTGGTTGCTCACGAACGGCCTTGCGCTAAAGAAACAGGCGCAAGAGGTGATCGAAAACCTTGACCTGGTGACGGTGAGCCTTGATGGGGCCACGCCGGAAACCTACCACGCGATTCGTGGCGTGGACGCGCTGCCGGTAATCCTGGAGGGCATGAAGGCTGTTGCAGCAGGTGGCGTGCCCGTCACGACCCGAACAACCATCCAGCGGGGAAATTTCCGTGAGATGCCGCAAATTGTGGATGTAGCAAAGGATGCAGGAGCGCGACAGGTGAGCTTCCTGGCGGTGGACGTGAGCAGTGAAGTTGCTTTCGGCCCGCGCTTTGGCGCTCAGACCACAAGCGCCGAACCGATCCAGATGGCGACAACCCCGGCACTTAGCCGGGACGATCTACTAGAATTCGCCGCTGTACTGGATTCGCTCGAACGCAGCCACGCCGACGATTTTGCGAACAAGCGGATTGCGGAAAGCCCTGCCAAGCTACGGCGTCTGTATCGTTATTTTACGGCCCTCAACGGGTTGGGAGATTTTGAAACCCCACGCTGCAATGCCCCGCATATCTCCACCGTGATTAACCTTGACGGGAGCATTCGGCCCTGCTTTTTTCTACCCGTCGTGAGCGACATCAAGGATAAAACCCTTTCAAGCGCAATTAATTCACCCGAGGCACTCGCACTCCGAAAAGCCTACCGTAGCGGGGAACGCCAGGAATGTACGCGCTGTGTATGCCCACTCTATCGCGGGCCTCGCGCCCTGCTCAGGGAATGAGCTGTCGCATATGACTAACCTGAAAATTCCTCGCTCTGTTTATGTCTACGGTTGTGCGATACTCCTGCTGGCGCTCGGCCTGACCTCGCCTTCGCTGAAGGTGGCACCGCGCGTCTCCGCGCAAGCGCTGGCTACCACAGCCCCCACGTCCTCGCCCACGCAGGAAAACACTGCTGTTACGGCTCCAATCGTACTGCCTGCCGTGAATTGGCAGGATGTCAGCGACTACAGGCAGGCCATGAAGCCCGCCTTTGCCGATGACGTGCAAAAGTTTGTGGATGGGAACCGATATTTGATCGTCGCAACGCTCACCCTGGACGATCAGGCCGCCACGATCCACGGCGCCGAGCACGTCCGTTATACCAATCACACTGCTGATAGCTTGAACTCTGTCGTTTTTCGACTCTATCCGAATAGCCCCATGCTCGACGGCAAGATGACAGTCGCCGATGTGACCGCGAATGGGGAAAGTGTTCAGCCCGGTTTTTCAGGACAAGATTCAGTGATGCTGATCCCATTGGCGAAGCCTGTTGCGCCCAATGATAGCGTCGAAATGACCATGAATTTTGACCTGGTCATGGAAGTTAATGTAGATGTTTCTTACGGACGCTTTGGCTACAAAGAGAACGTTGTGTCCGGTACGGCATGGTATCCCACATTGTCGGTTTACGATAAGGGCCAGGGCTGGTGGACATCTATGCCCGATCCCAAAGGCGACCCGGCCTACAGCGAAAGCGGTCTGTATGATGTGCGTTTAACAATTCCGGCCAAAATGCCCATCGTCATGACTGGCAAAGAGATTTCGACGACGACGAATACCGATGGTAGCGTGACTCATCGCAACGTGACCGGCCCGGTGCGTGATTTTGCGTTCATGACAAGCCAGCGTTACACGATAGACACGGAAATGGTGGACGGAGTCGAAGTCAGAGTCGTGCACTACAGTGATGATAATGGTAACCCGCCAGCGCTGGATGGCACGTCGAGCGCACTCCAATTTGTCCGCAATGCATTCAGTACCTACGACGCACTGTTTGGAGAATATCCATTTGCCCAGTTTAATGTGGTCGAGAACCCGACGCCATCGGGCGTTGAATATCCCGGGCTTATCCAGGTTAGCGAACAGGCGTGGCAGGCTGGGCAATCCTATCTCGAAATTGTCATTTCCCACGAGACGGGCCATCAATGGTTCTATTCACTGATCGGGAATAACCAGGTTGAACACCCCTGGCTGGATGAATCGCTGGCTTCATATGTCGAAATCGTCTACACCCGCGAAGTCAAGCACGACCCGACCATAACTGCCGCCTACGTGAAGCGCTTCACGGATCGTTATCAGGGTTACTTGCGACTCGGTGGCGCCGATCTAGCACTCGACCTGCCTGTATCGAGTTATTCGGGCGTCGGTTATGGAGCAATTGTTTATAGCAAAGGGCCGCTGTTCTATACTCTCCTGGAACAGCGCCTGGGCGTTCAAACGGTTTACAAGGCACTCAATACCTATTTCCACCGTTATGAATACGCGGTTGCCACGTCGGCGGATGTGGAGAAAGTCTTCGAGGAAGTATCCGGGCAAGACCTGACCACTCTCTTCCAGCAGGAAGTATACGAAACGACGAGTACGGCTACCGCTGCTGCTCCGTGAGGATTCAACTAGCGTCCGCCTGTAATGCGTATGACCTCGCCGATAATTTGTCGGTTCACGGGCGAACCCAGAAAGACGATCAGTGCGGCGACATCTTCGGGCGTGACCAGTTGGCGGGTGGGTAAATGCTGCTTGATTTGCTCACGATATTCTGCGGGAACGCGCTCCTGGTTATGTTCTGTCAGGACAAAACCAGGCATGACCACATTGCTCAGAATATTGGATGGGCCAAGTTCGGCGGCCAGGGTGGCCGTCAGACCGTGCAATCCAGCCTTAGCTGTCGCGTAAGGTCCCAGGCCCGGCCAACCATCCGTCGCATCTGACGATACAGTCACGATACGGCCCCAACCTGCATTACGCATCATGGGCAAGGCGTACTGAATGGTCAGCGTGATTCCTTCCAGCGTGCTGCGAAGCATCGTTTGCCAGTGCTCCAGAGGTACTTCTTCAAACTTTTGCCCGCTAGGGCCAGGAGCATCCATCTGAACGGCATTGTTGACCAGGACGTTCAAGGAACCCCATTCCTGCTGAATGTGGTCAACGCTCGAACGGATCGACGCAGCATCAGCCAGATCGTAGTGGGTGACGAGTGCCTGACCACCGCTTTTCTGAACTTCTTTCGCCGTATCTTCCGCGCCCTGCCGGTTGCGGTGATAGGTAATAGCGACTCGCGCGCCCTCGGCCCCAAAGGCGATGGCCGCCGCGCGGCCAATACCTGAGGAACTACCCGTTACCAGGACGCTTTGACCCTTCATTCCCATATCCATCGGTTGCTTCTCTCACTTAATACGCTAATGCGTTGATGCTGTGTTGAAGCAATTTTGTGACAAACCTGTGAGGAAAATGTGAGGAAACCAGACAGATGTATTGAAGGTTTCGAAAGAATTCAGGCATTGATGAATCAGGACGACAAAAGACATGCAATTTCTTGACAGGTGTGGTTCGCTCTCCTACCATTAATAAAGGAAGCACGCTGCTTTCTTGTAATCTGTTTTCCAGCCATGTATACAGGAGTGAATCGATCATGCCGAAATTTGAATTACCGCCTTTGCCATACGACTTTGCTGCCCTGGAACCCCATATTGACGCCCAGACGATGCAAATCCACCACGACAAGCATCACGCCGCCTACGTCAATAATCTAAATACCGCCCTCGAAAAACACGCTGACCTCCAGAATAAGAGCGCCGAAGACCTGCTCAAGGGTTTGAAGAGCCTGCCCGAAGACATCCAGATGGCCGTGCGCAACAACGGCGGCGGGCACGTCAACCACACCATGTTCTGGGAAATCATGGGGCCAAAGGGCGGCGGTGAGCCGAGTGGTGCCCTTGCCGATGCAATCAAGAAAGCATTTGGCGATTTCGCCACGTTTAAGACCCAACTCCAGGACGCAGGTATGAAGCGTTTTGGTTCAGGCTGGGCCTGGCTGGTGAAGGAAGGATCGGGCGTTAAGATCATCTCGACGGCGAACCAGGATAACCCATTGACGGATGGACTAACCCCGGTTCTGGGCGTGGACGTATGGGAACATGCCTACTACCTTAAATACCAGAACCGCCGTGCTGATTATTTGGCCGCGTGGTGGAACATCGTTAATTGGGACGAGGTTGCCAAGCGCTTCGGGAAGTAAGGCGCAGCGCAACACCGCGAGATTGTACCAGGACGGCGGCCCAGGGGTCGCCGTCTTTTCATTTATCCTGGAAGCGAACGCCGGTCACACTCAGGTCATTCCAAGTTTTCTACTACGCTAAATCGGGGCATAATGAGAAGCATCCTATAAGACCTTATCGAAATGAGTGGTTTCATGAAGCATGAAATTGGTCATTTGAGCGCCTATGATGGTTTTGAGCTATTCGCTCAGTCCTGGAAGCCGGATAGCGCACCGCGTGCCATTATCGTCATCGCTCATGGCTTTGGAGAACATAGCGGACGCTACGAACACGTTGCGCAATACTTTGTGGATCAAGGTTATGTCATCTACGCTGTAGATCAGCGCGGTCATGGAGAGAGCCGAGGTAAGCATCTCGGCTATTTTGATAGCATTGAAACGCTTACCAACGATCTCAAGCGGGCCGTTGAGTGGGCGCGACGTGATTATGACAATGTCCCCTTATT
>DATGFK010000328.1:0-4288 GCA_035309185.1 Aggregatilineales bacterium | reverse complement strand
CCCTTATCGAGATTGCCAACGCCGACGATTACCGTAAGCAGATGGATCAACTGGGCGTCCTGATCGATCCAGGGCAGCGTCGCAAGACGATCCTGGATGGCGTGCGAGCGCTTGCTGCCGAGGTCGGGGGGCAGGTCGCTGACGATCCCGAATTGCTGGCTGAAGTGACGAATCTCGTCGAGCAGCCAACGCCCCTGCGAGGCGCCTTCGACCCAAAGTACCTGGAACTGCCGCGTGAAGTGCTGATCACGGTGATGCGCAAGAAACAGCGCTACTTTCCCGTCCAGGATAAGGCTGGCAAGCTACTGCCTTACTTCATGGCCGTTCGCAACGGCGATTCGCAGTACCTGGACGCTGTGACACATGGCAATGAGCACGTCCTGACGGCACGCTTCTCCGACGCTGATTTCTTCTACCGCGACGACCTGCAACACAAGCTGGCAGACCGCGTGGAACGGCTGAAGACGATGACCTTCCAGGACAAACTGGGGTCGCTGTATGACAAGACACAGCGGTTGGTCAGCTACGTCGAGCCGCTGGGTCAACTGCTGGGACTGAAGGCGGACGATCTGAAAACGGCACAGGCCGCAGCGGCCATCGCCAAGGCCGACCAGGCCACACGCATGGTGGTCGAGATGACCTCTCTGGAAGGCGTCATGGGCCGCGAATATGCGCGGCGCGAAGGCCAGCCTGCGGCGGTGGCTCAGGCCATCCTTGACCATTACCGCCCATCGCCGGATACCGCTAAAGCGGGCCTGCTGCTGGCCCTTGCGGATCGCCTGGACAGCCTGGTTGGGCTGTTCGCCGTCGGGCTGGCCCCGACTGCTTCCGCCGATCCCTTTGCCCTGCGCCGCGCGGCACTGGGCATCGTGCAAGTTCTGTTGGATCAGCAGGTCAGCCTCGACTTGCGTCAGGCCATCAGGATTGTTGCGACGAAGCAGCCTGTCGTCGTCAGTGACACGGTTCAAGCCGACGTGATGACCTTTATCGCGGGTCGGCTGCGCGTCCTGCTGCTCGAAGACCGCAAAGTGGCAAGCTTCGACGTGATTGACGCCGTGCTGGCCGAGCAGGCTTATAACCCTTACCGGGCACTGACCGGCGTAGAAGAACTGGCGCGCTGGGTGCAGCGTCCTGACTGGAACACGATCCTCAATTCGTTTGCGCGCAGCGTCCGCATCACCCGCGACAAGCCAATCTACCCGCTGCGCCCGGAAAGCCTGACGCCTGCCGAGTCCGTTGCTCTGTGCAACGCCGCCAGGCAGGCGCATGATCGCCTGAAGGCCGAAGACAACGTGAACGCTTTTCTGACCGCCTTTGAACCGCTGGTTCCCACCATCACAGCCTTCTTCGACAAAGTCCTGGTGATGGATGACGACCAGGCGCTGCGCGAAAACCGTCTGGCGCTGCTCCAATACATTGCATCGCTTGCCAAAGGCCGGGCTGACCTGAGCAAATTGACAGGATTCTAATTCGGCTAGATCGAAACAGTGTCAAAGCGTATTCAACGGAAAGTTCAGGTATATTGTGATGCGAAAAGTCGCGCTCGTGGCGATGCTCGTGGGCGTAGAATTGTCAGGCATTGTGGGGACAGGGACATTTGCCCGCGCGCAATCCACACCCCAGGCCACGCCAGGCGTGGCGCTGTCGCCGTGCCAGTTCAAAGTCGGCCTGGGTGATACCCAGTACAGCGTGGACGCGAAGTGCGGTACCTTGCAGGTTCCTGAAGATTATAGTAAGCCAGCCAGCAATCAGATCACACTACATTTTACGGTTCTGGCCGCCACCAGCCCGACTAAGCAGCCTGAGCCGATCTTTCACTTTGAGGGCGGGCCGGGCGCATCAGCGATCCAGAATGTCGGCATGACATTCTATGCGGCTTACCGTGTCGCCCGCCGCGATCACGATCTGGTGCTGCTGGATCAGCGCGGGACGGGGCTATCCTCGTCGCTCCAATGCACCGAGATCACTGATAAGGCGCTGCAAGTGCTCTCGAAGGCGGAGACTCCCCTGGATACGCTTGCTCAGCTTGGTGAATTCGCTGCCTGTGCCAAACGCCTTTCGGCTACCACCAATCCCGCCGACTACACCAGCATCACGCTGGCCGACGACACCGATGCGGTGCGGACAGCGCTGGGTTACGACCAGATTGACATCTATGGCGACTCGTATGGGACGTGGCTGGCACAGATCTACCTGCGGCGGCACGGCAATCACGTCCATGCGATGGTTTTGGACAGCGTGGCCGGCCCCTGGAACTATTACTTGCTGGACGCCGCCAACAATGCCCAGTTGGCGCTGAACAAGATTTTCGCCCTGTGTCAGGCCGACTCCGATTGCAATAAAGCCTATCCGAGCCTGGCGACTACGTTGAACAAGGTCTTGACGACGTTGGACAAGGCGCCCGCCTCCGCCACTGCACCTGGGACATTGACCAACAACTTTTATCCTGTGACAGTCACCAGGCTGCGATTCCTGGAAGCCTTGCGCCAGGCCATGTACCTGGGCGCCAATATCAGCATTATTCCGCAGATGATCGGCAGCGCCGCCGCCGGGGACTTTACGCTGACCGCTTCGATGCTGGTACTGGATGCTGAAACTGAACCATTGGTCTCGCTCGGCCTGTACTACAGTGTAAACTGCTCGGAAACCCTCCCCTTCTATACACCCGCGCTGATTCAACGTTACCAGCACGGGAGCTTCTATGGAATGGACAACAGCGGCGCGCTTGAGTTGCAAGCGCTCTGCAAGGTCTGGCCCAGCGCGAAACTGAATACGAGCGACGTGGCCCCCGTCACCTCCACGCGGCCCGTGTTGATCCTGTCCGGCGCATTCGACCCCATCACGTCGCTCGCCTTCGGCCAGGAAGCCCACAGCCGCCTGACCAACAGCACGTTGGCCGTTTTCCCTTACGAGGGCCACGGCCCGATGGTCGCTAGCAAGTGCGCCCAAAACATGGTCGCCAGTTTCTTTGATGCGCCGACGAAGGCTTTGGACACCAGTTGCACCGCAAAAGATGTGAAACCTATTTTCGCGGGCGCTTACAAGGTTTCGCTAGCCCCCTATAGCGACCCGGCGGGAACGTTTAGCGCGAGTATTCCGCAGGGTTGGAAGCCCCAGGCCAAGGAGTCCGACAAACAACTGACGTTCTTTGCCAGCCCTGACGGCAGCCAACTGCTTGGAATCGGTATCTACAAAAACACGAACGCCCAGGCTGCGCGGACACAGGCCTTTGCAAGCATAAGCAAGGCTTATGGCACAGTGGACGTGCAGCTCTCGAAGTCTCTCTTTTTCGTGACCATCTTGCAGCACGCCCTGGATCGGCCTGACCAGAGCTATATCGGCGCCATGATCACCAGCCAGTTGGGGCCAGACACGCACGT
Organism: Aggregatilineales bacterium; assembly: GCA_035309185.1. GTDB lineage: Bacteria > Chloroflexota > Anaerolineae > Aggregatilineales > UBA2796 > DATGFK01. The sequence continues at coordinate 908 of DATGFK010000328.1, read as the reverse complement.
AGTGTGGCTGGCCGCGCCCGCCAATATTGTTCAGGCCACATTGATGCCGATCCTGCTCCCGGTGCTGACTTCCCTGAGAGCTTGATGGCTGCAACAATACCGTTACAAATTCACGACCCGTATGCGGCGCTGCGCTATCGCGATTTCCGGTTGTTCATCATTGGCCGCTTCATAGCGACCCTGGGCGAGCAAATGGTCACAGTTGCCATCGGCTGGGAATTGTACGAGCGGACGAACTCCGAACTTGCGCTTGGGCTGGTCGGGCTGGTGGAGGTGCTCCCCGTCCTGGTGCTGGCGCTCCCGGCGGGCCACGTCGCGGATCGATTCGTGCGAAAGTACGTGATCATGGGCATGGAAGGTCTGCTCATGTTGTGTATGCTGGGCCTTGCCGTGATTTCTTATACACACGGGCCACTGCCGCTGATCTACCTATGCCTGCTGTGTCTTGGCATCAGTTCGGCTTTCAACAGTCCTGCATCATCGGCGTTTCTCCCGCAGACGATCCCGGCAGAGATGTTCAGCAATGCCGCAACGTGGAACAGCACCGCCTGGCAGCTTGCATCGGTTATCGGCCCGGCGCTGGGTGGCGTGATCATCGCGCTGCAAGGTAGCGTTCACGTCGGCATTGGCCCCTTTGTCTATACGCTATCGCGCAGCGCAGGGCCGGTCTATCTCGTGGAGGCGATTGCCGCCTCACTGGCAGTCATGATGGTTTTCATGACACGCACGCGGCAAATTCCCCGCGCACGCGAAGCAACCTCATTGAGGTCGCTGGCAGCAGGCGTCAGCTTCGTGCGGCGAACCAAAGTCTTCCTGGCGGCGATCACCCTGGATATGTTTGCGGTTCTGTTGGGCGGCGCAACGATATTGCTGCCGGTCTTTGCCAAAGACATCCTGGCCGTTGGCCC
>DATGFK010000327.1:0-4566 GCA_035309185.1 Aggregatilineales bacterium | reverse complement strand
CCACAGCAAAACCTGTGGTTGGATAAGCTCGATGCCGAACGTAGCAACTTCAGCGCTGCGCTTGAATGGTGTCGCCTGCAAGGTCCAAAAAGTGAAGCCGGGTTAAAGCTGGCCGGGCTGCTCTCGATATTCTGGCAGGTGCGCGGCTACCTGGGCGAGGGCCGCTGGTGGCTGGAAGAAGCATTTCTGGCAGGGTCGGAGATCTCGCCACAAATACAGGCCAAAGCATGGGTCGGTGCTGGAATGCTGGCCTATACTCAAAGCGATTATGATCGCGCGATAGAACTACTCAAAACAAGTTTTGCGGTTTACGAGCGTATCGACGATAAATGCGGCATGGGCGCCACACTGAACTGCCTGGGCACGGTGAGCCGAGACCGGGGCCGTTACGATGAAGCCTACCAGTACCACAATCAGGCGCTTGCCCTGCATCGGCTGTGCGGAGACACGATTGAGATTGCAGAATCGCTGAACAGTATGGGCCTGTCAGCGCTCTACCAGGCCCAATATGACCTGGCGAGCGAACGCTTTGCCGAGTGCAAGAGCTACTGGGAACAGTCCTTCAACACACGCGGCATCGCCCGTGTCACTAACAACATGGGCCTGACAGCCTACTACCAATCGCAATTTGATCTCGCCATCATGCTGTGCCGGGATAGCCTGAAGCGCTTTGAACTCCTGGGGGATAAGTGGGGACGGGCCATTACTCTGGTTAACCTCAGCCGGATCGCGCTAGAGCAGGGCCAATATAAATTCTCCCTACAGTTGGCCCGGCAAAGCCTGACCCTCTCGCAGGAAATTAACTATCGGGAAAATATTGCAGAGTGCCTCGAAGCATTGGCAAACACGCTAGCCTCAATCGAACAGCTCGACCTGGGAGCCAAGGTTCTGGGCTATGCCAATCGGCTCCGCGAGAAGATTGGGGCTCCGCTGCCTCCGTCGGATAAACCGTACCACGAACACACCTCTGAAATTCTCCAACGCGCACTTGGCGACGAACTATTTAAAAGGAGACTCCTTGAAGGCAGTTTGTCGGATTTACTACCCATGCTGCTCACAGATTCCTGATATGAGAGGCCAAATCTCTAATTATGCAACACAATCTCCACGATACCGCTGGCGAAATACCGTTTACTGCACCATTGTGCGGTTTAAGAGGCTACTTGGTAAGGCAGGTCAAGGCTTAGCTGGAAGAAACGCTGGGAAAGTAGACGTGATTTGAGAAATAGACTAATCATCATTCGGAAGCGCGTCTCACAAACGTTGGTTTTATGACGAACCTTCCTTGCCTTGCCTACGTCATGACGTCTTCACTCTTTATAATGGTTCATAACTCATCGCAAAATCAAAAGTGCAAAACTCTGCTTCATCAATGAATTGTGAGATCCAAACAAAGAATTTCTGTATCGGCACAGCCGGTCTGAGCCGATACATCCGATAGTGAAAAGGGTAATTTCCAATGAGCGACGTCTACTATACACACGGCATGTGGCGCGTGAAACCCGGCAAAGATGCCGAGTTCATCGAAGCCTGGCAAGCGCTTGGCGGTATATTCCGCGCGCTGCCGAACCCTCCCGGCCCAGGTCAGGGTATACTGATCCAGAATGTCGCTGACCCGCTCCTGTTTTATTCGATTGGCCCCTGGCGCAGCAGCGAGGACCTCGCCGCGATGCGTGCCAATCCTCAAGCGCAGGCAGGAATTAAGCGGCTAGAGGATCTGTGTGATGATGGAGTGCGGGGAACGTATCGGCTGGTAGCCAGCGCCGAAGTCTGATACGCCTGCCAGCGCATCGCGGGTACGTTGGGTGCCATGACATCCACGCCCGCATCATCCTGTTGGGGCGCACTGACCTCATATCGGAATATGCCGTAACAACTCAGACTGATCGAAGCTGAGTTGTTACATGTTTTCAACAGAGCATTGTAAGCTCAATAACCAGGAGGTTACCGTGCAGACATCTATGCTCATCGCCAATCGCTTCGAGTTAGGCAACTTTCTCAGCCAGGGGGGGATGGGAGCAGTCTACCTGGGACGCGATATATATACCCAGGAACCTGTCGCCATTAAGCAACTGAAGTCTGATGTCGTCGATCACGACCCCGACCAGCTGAAACGCTTCGTGCGGGAAGGCGACACGCTGCGAACGCTGAACCATCCCAATATCGTGAAATTCCTGGCTGCCTCACAGCACGATGACAAGCATTATCTGGTCATGGAATACGTTTCTGGTGGCTCATTAGCCGACGTGCTGAAGACGCAGCCGCAACTGCCGGTTGAGCGTGTCCTGGCAATTGCCCTGGAACTGGCCGACGCCTTGGCCCGCGCTCATCACCTCAAGATCATCCATCGGGACCTCAAACCAGCTAACGTTTTGCTGGCAGAGGATGGCACACCACGCCTGAGCGATTTTGGCCTCGCGCGGATCGGCGAGACGACGATGACCAAGACCGGCGTGGTCATGGGAACGGTGGAGTACCTGTGTCCAGAAGCCTTCAGCGGAGCGTCGCTGGATAGCCGTGCTGACCTGTGGGCATTTGGCGTCATGCTGTTCGAGATGTTGGCAGGCAAACGGCCATTTGAAGGGGAAAATACTGGCGTAATCATCGGAGCGATTCTCAATCACAGGACACCAGACCTCGAAGCGCTGCGACCTGACGCGCCGCTGACATTGGTTGATCTGATCTACCGAATGCTGGAAAAGAACCGCGACCAGCGCATTCCAAGCGCACGGCTGGTCGGCGCGGAACTCGAAGGTATCCTACAAAACAACAGCCCTTCGCATGCATTAAAAATGCTTCCTGCAAGGGGCGTTCTAGATAAAGCCGACATCGAAAACTCGGCAGAACCCCTCATACTTTTGGTTACGGCAGATCAACACAATCTTCCTTCGCAGACAACGGAATTTGTCGGACGCGAAGCCGAACTTGCGGAACTGGCAAGATTATTGGGACACAGTGGCGTGCGACTTTTGACCATTATCGGGCCCGGCGGCATGGGCAAAACCCGCCTGGCAATCGAAGCAGCTTCGGCGCAACTACCCGACTTTAGTGATGGCGTTTACTTCGTATCGTTGGCTCCGCTCAATTCGCGGGAGTTCATCGTTTCGACTATTGCCCAGGCCATCGGCTTCCAATTCTCGTCAGGACCGGGCGAGAATCGCGATCCGAAACAACAACTGCTCGACTATTTCCACGAGAAGTCTATGCTTGTCGTGATGGACAACTTCGAGCATTTGTTAGAAGGGGCAGGACTCCTCTCGGAAATCCTGGAAATTGCGCCGGGTATGAAAATCCTGGCGACTTCCCGCGAACGGCTGAATTTGCAAGGCGAGAACCTGTTCCGCCTGGAGGGGATGGATTTCCCCGATTGGGAGACACCAGACGACGCCATCGACTACAGCGCCGTGAATTTGTTTGTACAGAGCGCACGCCGCGTACTGCCAGCGTTTGAACTCAAGGCGGACGACTTCGATTACCTGGCACGCATCTGCCGACAGGTGGAGGGCTTGCCTCTCGCCATCGTGTTAGCGGCAGGCTGGATCGAGGCGCTGTCGCTGAAGGAAATCTCGGACGAGATCGGGCGTGGGGTCGGATTCCTGGAAACACAGGCCCGCGACGTGCAGACTCGCCAGCGCAGCATTCGCGCGGTATTTGACTATTCCTGGACCATGATGTCGGAGCCGGAGCGTGATGTTTTTGAACAGTTATCGGTCTTTCGCGGTGGTTGGACGCGAGAGGCAGCCCAGACCGTCGCGGGCGCGTCGCTCCTAACGCTGACCTCGCTCGTCAACAAATCGCTGCTGCGGCGTAACCCGGAGAGCGGGCGCTACAACATTCACGAACTATTGCGCCAGTACGCTGCTGACCGACTGGCCGAGTCGGCGGATACGGAGATCGCAGCCCGCAATGCCCACTGCGGCTACTTCGTCGCCTTCCTGGCCGAACGCGAACCAAGACTATCCAGCCCTCGCCAGCTTGAGGCCATGGACGACATTGCGGCGGATTTCGAAAACGTGCGCGCGGCCTGGGACGTGGTGACTGCCGAACGTCGCGAAGCCGAGTTCCGTGCAATGGCCCTGTGCCTTTACTGTTATATGCGTAACTGGGTTCCGGTTCAGCACTTGCTTCCATTTTTTGATCTTGCGGTTCAGCGTTTTGCCATGAACCCTGATGGCATACAAGATAGTCTCGGTCTGGGTTTTGCACTGGCTGGATTGGTAGCCGTCCACAACTACGAATTTGAGCTACAACAGAAAGAGCAAGAAAATGCACTACGCAGCCTCGAAATCCTGCGTTGTTATGATTGTCCTCGTGAACTTGGAATCGCGTTATACGCAGCATGTCGTAGTGCACCTTCTGTTGAACAAAGGCTCGAACTCTTGAGCGAAAGTGTCGAACTATTCCGTAATAGTCAGGATCATACAATGGAATCCTATTGCCACGTTCGGCTGGCATACGAAAAAATGCAGATCGGTGTCAACAATACCAATCTGGAACAAGCCTTGCGGCTGGCTGAACCGATTGGGGATCGCTTTCTGATGAATACAATTATTGAAGTTCAGTCCC
>DATGFK010000326.1:0-2909 GCA_035309185.1 Aggregatilineales bacterium | reverse complement strand
GTGCTGGGCATGGCTAACGACGATAAACCGCAGCTTATCGCGGCGGTCAGCGATGACCTGGTGAAGCGCGTCCATGCGGGCAATCTGATCAAGGCCATCGCGCCGACGGTGGGCGGTGGCGGCGGCGGGCGTCCGAACATGGCACAGGCTGGCGGCAAAGATGCCAGCAAGCTGGGTGAGGCGCTTGCCCACGCACGAACGTGGATCAGTCAGGCGCTTGAGAAGGGGAATTAACCTTACGCCTGCTCACTGCGTTCGCTTCCCCTCTCCATGTTATGGAGAGGGGATTGAGGGGTGAGGTTCCTGTCAACTTATGGCTGGGCAATTGACCAGTCTGGACTGACGCCCTTGCCCGTCACGTCGCCGGGCTTCTTGTCGGTCTTGACCACGTACAGCGGCATCCCATTATACGTCACTTGAACAGCCTTGTTATCGTCGCGGGTGAGCGTACCAAGCTTGCCGGTAACGCCGTCACCAGCAGCCAGGCGGTCTACCGCGCCCAGTTCCAGGGCAAAGGCAGGCCAAGCAGCAAGGCAATCCCCGGTGCAGGTGCTTGAGTTGGCGGAGTCTTTAGCGTACGTGTAGAGCGTCATGCCATCATAGGTCGTCAGAGCGTCGCCGGAGCTGCTCTTGACCACGGTTTCAGGCACAATCGTATACCAGCTATTGCCTACGGCCTCGCCGTTGGCATCGCCCAGGGCCTGGTCTTTGGCGAAGTTGTACAGCGGCCATCCGTTGTAGGTCACCTGCAAACTGCCATCGTCACGCTTGATAGTGGCGAATTTGCCGGGCAGGTTGACACCAGGTACTAGCGCGTCAGCGCTCTTAACGGTGACTGCCGGCCACGTTGTCGCGCAATTGCCCGTGCAGGCGCTTGTGGTGGTGCCTGCGCTGTCTTTCTTAAACATATAAACGGTCATACCGTTGGGGCCAGACAGGATGCGGCCCAGCTTGGCGTTATACTCAATGGCAACCGTCGCAGGCGGCACAACCCACCAGTTGCGTGTGACGCGGTTGCCAGTAGTATCGCCTGCCTTCTTGTCGCGGAACCAGTAGTACAGGGGCATACCGTTATAGGTCACCTGCAACGAGCCGTCAGGGCGCGCAAAAGTGCCGAAGGTGCCTGGGATGCCGTCGGCGCTGGTGAGCTGATCGGCGCTCTTGACCGTCAGGGGCGGCCAGGCCTGGGCGCACTTATCCACACAAGTGCTGTTGTTGTAAGAGTCCGCCGAAAACATGTACAGCGTCATGCCCTTGTCGCCAACCAGGATTTTTGGGAAATCCGGCGTGGTGCCCACCGTCACCAGCGGCCCTGATGAGGCCGACTGCGTGGCTGCGGGGGTTTGGGCAAAGGCGGGGCTGGCAACCAGTAAGGCCAGCACAACAAAAAAGATACCTTTCATCCGTGACATCACTCTTAATCCTCCACTCGATTCTTGTTTACGGACAGGTGATTAACGATTTGTACCTGCCTACAAACTAATCGTTAGGGACGCCTAGTTTGGATTGAAAGTGTTTTGGAAGATGCTTCCCTTTACACCGCCCGTCCCACCTGCTAGACTCCTGACGGGAGCGTAACCTATGATCCCTCACCCTGAGGATACAGAGTTAATGCGGCGAATCTCTGCGCAGGATCAGCAGGCGTTCGGCGCGCTCTATGACACATACGGTAAAGCCATCTACAGCCTGGCCTATCGAATCCTTCAAGAGCCATCACTTGCTGAAGAAGTCACGCAAGATACTCTGCTAAAGGTCTGGCAGCGCCGGGCCACCTGGGACCCCAACAAGGGCAGCCTCAAAAATTGGCTGCTGGCGATCACGCACTTCACTGCTGTTGACCGGCTGCGCGCCGAGCGACGCCAACCGACCCTGTATCCCGATTCCATTGAAGAGGTGGAGGATCGGCTGCCAGCCGCGAATGGCGATTCGGCGTGGCAGGATGGAATCGCCCTGCGCATAATCCTGGCCCAGCTACCCGACGAACAGGCGTCGCTGATTGAGCTAGCGTTTTTCCGTGGAATGTCGCACAGCCAGATTGCAGACGCCACGCGAATCCCATTGGGTACCATCAAGACGCGCCTGCGAACTGCCCTTCACCGGCTGCGTGAATTATGGTCAGAATCGGTTAACCAGACATCTATTCAGCAATGACGAGTCGAATAGTAATTATGGGAACGACCAACGGTTGGAACAAACCATGAACCATCATACCCCCACCTCGACAAACGATTGTGACGCCGTTCGAGCGCTCATCGCGGAATATGCCTTCGGCCTGAGCGACGCCAATGAAGTACGTTTGGTCGAAGCGAACCTTGCCAACTGCTCCGAGGCGGCCAGGGACCTCGCCGCCTTCCGGGAGATCCAGGCCGAGATGCGTGCCGGTATTGCGCAGATCGAGCCGCCTGCTTCATTTCGCGATCGGCTCATGGCGGCTATCGAAGAACCACTACCCGTGGCAAAAGCCACCCTTGTCAGGCGGCGTGTCCCTGCCGCCTGGCTGATTGCTGCCGCTGCGGTGCTTGTCCTGATCTTGACCAATCTGTTCTGGCTGAACCGCGTCAATGACCTGACCAACCAGCAGAGCCAGCTTGTGGCTGAACTCAGCGCCCAGCAGAACAATGCCTTCGTGCTGACCGGCACGACAAATTTGCGCTGGGTGCGCCTGCCTGCATCCCAACAGGTGTCTCAGAATAATACGGCCAGCGGCGGGCCACTGCCTTATGCCTTGATGATGTGGAATGCGCAAGGCGACAGGGGCTTGTTATGTGTTTGGGGCTTGCCCAAACTGCAATCGGGGACAACCTATCAATTGTGGCTGACGCGCGGCGATGCGTTGGTCAGCGCCGGGACGTTCCACGTAGACGACCAGGGCAAAGGATCGCTGTTGTTCTTCATCCCCCGGCCCGTGG
>DATGFK010000325.1:0-3390 GCA_035309185.1 Aggregatilineales bacterium | reverse complement strand
CAACCACAGCGGACCTGCAACGATTTGTTTTCACCAACTCTCAAAAGCACCCACCCGATGTATGGCTCGGCGAGAATATCTACGAAGGGGACGCGCTACATCGCATCCCTACCAGTTGTAGTATCAGGCGTCTGACAGAGCTGAATCCACTGCATCAGGACATGCTTGAAATTGTGCCCACTCAGCGGATGCGCTACGAAAGTTCCGATGGCTGGCAAATCGATGCGCTCTTCACACCCCCGCTAAGTCAGAAGAATGGTACACCTCCACCTTTGATAGTGAATGTACACGGCGGACCGACGGGCGCCTGGACTGATGACTGGGACAATTACCGCTCGCAATTGCTGGCAGCAGACGGTTAAGCGGTGCTCCGTCCCAACGTGCGCGGCAGCATGGGACGCGGCGCGGCCTTTGCTGCCGCAGTTGTTGGCGATATGGGCGGCAAAGACTTTCAAGACATCCTAAATGGCGTCGATTACTTGATTGAGCAGGGGTTGGTTGATGGAGACAGGGTTGGCATCATGGGTTGGAGTTATGGCGGCTTTATGACCGCGTGGGCAGTCACTCAGACCACGCGCTTCAAGGCAGCTATCATGGGAGCCGGCGTTTGCGACTTCCATGGCTACCACGCGCAATCCAATATCCCAGACTGGGATATGCGCTACTTGAGCAACAAGATCATTAGCCCTGCTGAGCACCCTGAGATATACCGCGAGCATTCTCCGATTACCTATGTTAGCCGCGTGCAGACGCCAACACTGATTGCTCACGGAGAGAGAGATGATTGTGTGCCAGTCGGCCAGGCATATGCATTTTATCGTGCCTTGTGCGAGCAAAATGTTCCCACCGAACTGGTCATCTACCCTCGTGAAGGGCACGGCCTGGGCGAACGCGAACATATGCGCGACTACCAGCAGCGCCTGCTACGCTGGTTCCAAAAATATTTATAAGCACACAACCCGATCCCGATACCCGTAGGGGCGAGGTTCATCCTCGCCCGCGTCCGAAGGAGTTTGCATGAACAACGTACCCAACCCCGCTGCTAAGGCAGTGGAAGCAGAAATGACTACCGGACTCAGCCAGCGTATACCAATAAAACCAGGGACTATGTTGAGTGTGCGCTATGCCAGTGATATCAACCTGTCACCAGATGGCACGCACGCCGCCTTCGTCATCCAGGAATTTGTTTCCGACAAGCCAAAGGAGCGCGCTCGCATCTGGCTTGTGGATACCACGGGCGGCGAGCCTAAGCCCTTTTCTAAGGGACCGAAAGAGGATACCTGCCCGCGCTGGTCACCGGATAGCCAGCAATTGGCATTTACCTCCCTTGGAGAGGGCGAGAAAGATAAAGCGCAGTTGCACCTTATTTCGGCTCAGGGTGGCGAGGCCAGAAGGGTTTGCACCATGCCAAATGGAGTGAGCTACCTGGCGTGGTCTCCCGATGGCAGCCGCATCGCTTTTCTCTCTTTAGAGGGTGAAGAGCCAAAAAGTGACCCGAAAGTGATCGGCCCTGATCGTCATCGCCGCCTCTGGACCGTGCGCCCTGACTACGATATCCCCGAGCCGGTCACACCCAATAATCTGACTGTCTGGGAATATGCCTGGTCGCCGGATGGCAAGCACATCGCGCTGTACTACAGCGCCGGACCGGACGAAACCGACTGGTATGGCGGTCAGATTGGCATCGTCCCTGCCAATGGTGGAGCAGTACGCCAGGTATCACAGTTGACGCGCCAGGCCAGCGCTTTGACGTGGTCACCCGATGGCGTATATATCACCTATATCTCTGGTGATTGGAGCGACCGCGGACTTGTTGGGGGAGATATTTTCACGCTGCCGGTCGAAGGAGGAGACGCGCGCAACCTGGCGCCCGGCGCGCCTTTCAGCTTTAGCTGGTGCCGCTGGTTCCCCGATGGCCGCCGTCTCCTGTACGCGGGCTGGAAGAGTTTAACCCATCAGATCGGCATTCTGGATGCGGTTGATGGCAAAACGACAGAGCTGGTTGACGATTTTGTGATGGGAGATGTGTTTGTGCCACGATTATCGGCCACTCCTGATCTGCATTGTTTCGCTGCCTTGCACGCCACTCCACAACATCCCTACGATGCCTGGTTTGGCAAACTCACAGGCGAAGGCCCGGTCGAGTGGCAGCGTCTAACACGGCTAAACCCCATTGCCGAAGAGACCTTTGCCCTCTCGCCGACCAGGCGCATACGCTACGAAAGCGTTGACGGCTGGCAGATTGATGCTTTCCTTACCTTGCCGCTCACCCCTAAAAGCGAAGGCCCACCGCCCTTAATCGTGGATGTACACGGCGGTCCTTCCTGGGCCTACACCGAAAATTGGGGCTACTGGTCACAAATGCTGGCCTCGGCTGGTTTTGCCATACTGCAACCCAATATCCGTGGCAGCCTGGGGCAAGGCGTTGCCTTTGCCGACGCCGTAGTTCACGATATGGGCGGCAAAGATTTGCAAGACGTGCTGCATGGAGTTGATTATCTCATCGACCAGAAGCTTGTAGATGGCAATAGGGTCGGTATTATGGGCTGGAGCTATGGCGGTTTTATGACGGCATGGGCGGTGACGCAAACTACCCGCTTCAAAGCCGCCATGATGGGAGCAGGCGTCTCCGATTACCACAGTTTCCACGCGCAGTCCAACATTCCAGACTGGGATATGCGTTTTATCGGCGTTGACCCGCTTGAGCAGCCGGATAAATACCGGGAGATATCTGCGATAACCCATGCCGCGCGCGTGACTACTCCTACGCTAATCGTACACGGTGAGAACGATATATGCGTACCTGTCAACCAGGCTTACGCTTTTTATCGCGCGCTGCGCGAGCGCAAGGTGCCGGTAGAGCTGGTAGTCTACCCGCGCGAAGGTCACGGATTCGACGAAAAAGAGCATGTGAAGGATTTAGAAGAGCGCATGTTGGGCTGGTTTGAGAAGTACCTGTGACTCATCATCCCTGCATTCCCAACAGATTCCCGCTCTCATACCTTCTCAGCCCAAGCTGGAATAGACCTACAGCTGCCAACACGATCAGCGCCGTGAAACCGAGCATGGCGGCCAGCAGCGGCCAGGTGAACTCGTGCAACAGTTGCAGCGGAACGAATGAGATGAAGCCAGCCGGAATGATCGTGAACAGCAGCACCCGCACTGCCCCGTTAAAGATGTACATAGGATAGGTGCTGAACGTAATCAGCGCTCCCGCCAACTGCTGCGCCAGTCCCTCTGTATTGCCCAGGAAGAAGGTCAGGGAGCAGATTATCACAAAGAAGGAGGTGAAGATCAGCGATCCAGCCATCGTTAACAAGAGAAAAAGGCCGAAGCGCAGCGGGTCCGGGCGCAAGAAGAGCAAAAATGCTCCCAACGCGAAGATGATAT
>DATGFK010000324.1:0-2440 GCA_035309185.1 Aggregatilineales bacterium | reverse complement strand
CTGCACAACCAACGCGCCTATCAACGTCGAGCCGATGATGATGGGTATGACCATCTCTGAGCGCGTATGAGGAGTGAGTGGGTTAGGCAGGTAATCCAGGGATTTTGTTACGTCGTCAACAATGACCGTTTCACGCTTTTGCACTGCTACCGCCAGCAGCGATCGCTGCTGGCTCAAGGGAACACTGTAGCGGCGAGTCTTCAGCATTCGGCCAATTTCACCCGCGCCAGCCACCAGCAGCATGTTCTGTTCATTGTCACTCAACAGATAAATATTGACGTGGTAGAGATTGAAATTGGCTTTTGTCAGGTCGCAGACTGTAGGTAACAATTCGTCCAGGTTCAGAATGCGAGCTACGATTGCACTCACCTTCGTGACCGTTTCGAGTTCGCGAGCGCGTTCATCGCTGATGCGGCGAGCCGTTTCTGCTTCATGGTAGGCGCGGCGACTGGCGATGCTCGCGGCAATCGGACGGGGCAAGGCATTGAAAAAGCTCTTTTCTATGCTGCTGAAAGCGCGCTTTTCCAACCATCCAATGGCAATGATCCCCTGCCAACCTCTGTTCGCGTACATAGGCAATAACACGGCCGACTGGATGCCTTGTGACGGTAGCATTGCCAGCGGAAGGGGTTCTGCCGACATGTCTTCCATAAATGTGGCTTCTCTGGCGGCCAGGAACGATGTGGCGATAGTGGTCCTTGGAGAGACAGACCCATTGGCCCCTTCGCCATTGCCTGCGATCTGGGCGACCACTTCGACCTGCAGATCATCGGCCTGTTCCGTTTCATTGAGATAGCACAGCGTGAGCAGATGCGGGCTAGGGTCGCCCACAAAATGTGCGATGGTCTTCAAAATCGCCACTTCGTCACTTGCTTCCGACAGACTGACGATGAGGTCGAATAGATTAAGGCTAACGGGTTCCAGGCCAACTTGCTGCATTGTAAGCGCCTCCATGCGAATCTCTTGGTGGCGAAAATTGAATATTGAATTGAATTTCTTTGAAGAAGTGCAAAATTCTTAACTCGTAATTGATCATTATACTTGAAAAACGTTCGCGGATCCCAGCAAAGTTTCAAGTTTCATACCAAAATCAGGCAGGGTGACACTCCGCCGGAGCTAAAGCCGCGCAGCTTCATGCTGCGAACTTTGGCTTCTGCGATTCTCGTGAGGAGAGCGATGAGACACTTTGCGAGCCATTTCCCCTGTGCCGGAGGGGCTACAGTTGCCCGAAAGAACCGGGTAACGATACTTGGTGCGTTTGGGCATCTGGATCTTTGCCACATCGCTATAGAGATGACATAGTACGGTATTGACCGACCCGACGGCGTCTCGGTGAGCCACCTAACCTGATGCGGATAGTGTAGCCATTCCAACGGGTGTCGGCGTCAAGATTAGGATCTTCTCCAGATGGATGACAATGCTTGCCGCGATCTTATGCAGCAGAGACTGTGCCGTCGGCCAGGCAGAATCGGTTGAGACGCAGGCCACAATGAGAACCCTGCTGTCCCCTAGCGGGGCAATCCAAATTTCTCCGTTTGTGAAAGAGTAAGGTGAAAAACCCGCCTCACCGCTAAAGAAAACGATCCCGGTATCCGCCAAAGCGCGAGCCGCCCATAAACAGCGCAAGCAGCGATACGAAAATTGCTGCGCCCATCAGCGTCCACACCACATCAATTCCGGCAAGCACCAGGATATTTGGCAGGTGCAGCCATGCAGCGATGAAATTACCGAGCAACGCGCCGATGAGACCGACAAGAATTGATCCAAGACACCCGCCGTGGGTATAGCCCACCAGCAACTGAGCGACACCGCCGCATAGTATGGCGATAATCAGCCCAACGACAAACGTTGGGAGAGTGAAAGAGGGGATAGTTACCGAAGGAGTCGTCACCTGTGTCAGCACTGCTATTTCCTTCCTTCTCATCATCGCCGCAGGCGCACATTGCCTGGGGCCAATACAAGTTGCAAGGCGAAAATACTGGTTGATTGTGCGCCGATCTGCCAATCGAACGTGAGACAGAGTCGGTTAAGCGGAATAAAGCAAATCTGACCTTCGCACTCATCATCCTTTCTGCACTCGATCGGGATACGCAGGTCATCAATAGTCTTGGCAAAGGACACCCTCAGATTGACTTCAAAGACGCGCAGATAGTAGGCAATGCCCGCAAATACACTGGCTAAATCTAGCGCCGGATACTGCTGAACGATTTCTTCAGGCGTTGGGCCAAGATTGAACGTGTAAACCAGGGTATCCAGTGTCACATGTGTTTTACCAACGCGAATGACAATATCCGTGTCGCTCCTCAGCGGCATATTAATGGCCGTAATTGCTAACATTGCTCCTCCGTCTAGCAACCGCTTTCCATTATACTACTCGCCGTCTAACGGCGCGGCTTTAGACTTCCCCGAACACATGAGTTCTAGCAACATGCTGCCACAG
>DATGFK010000323.1:0-4119 GCA_035309185.1 Aggregatilineales bacterium | reverse complement strand
CCAGCACGCGCGCTTCGTCCAGGTGCGAGGGCAGCGGCAACTGAACCAGGATTCCATGCACGTCGGGACGGGCATTCAGTTCGCTGACCATCGCTTCGAGTTTGTCTTGAGACGTATCGGCGGGCAATTCAATGCCGAAGGATTGAATGCCCACTTCTTCACAGGCCTTACGCTTCATACGGACGTACTGCTGTGAGGCGGGATTCTCGCCGACCAGGACAGCAGCGAGACCAGGCCGAATGCCGTGCTTCGCCTCTAAGTCCTTCACCTGTGCGGCGATCTCTCCGCGAATGCGCGCCGCGATCTCTTTGCCGTCAATTAATGTTGCCGTCACGGGAATTTTCTCCGGGTTGCATCAAATTGTGAGGCTATCTTACCGCGTTTTCGGGGAATCGTTTCGGGGAGTTTGGGGATAGAGGGGACTGAGGGCCGACCCACGTGTCGGCCCGTGTTGAAAAACGCGATCTATCCTTACCTCGCGTTCGCCGCGAAATCCTTCAGCCGCGAGTCGGCTTTCACCGCGCAATCGAGGAACGCCTTTCGATAGGTATCATCCGCAGGAGAGCTGGTTGCATTGCCGGGCGCAATTGTGGCCGTACACTGCTGGAAAGCCTGCGCGTAGGTTTGCGCCGTTTTGAGCGAGGCGTTGAGATCGGCGCTGTTCTGAACGTAATTGTCAAAGGCTTCGTACAGCCAGTGTTCCAGCAAGAAACCGGCTGGCGACGCGCCTGCCTGGAACATCGAAGGGAATATGATGGTCTTGGAGTCTTTGAGCATAGCGTCAATCTGCTGATAGACTGCCACTGCATCCGCTCCCTGCCCCGCTGCCGTGGCCGGGGAAGCGATCAGGGATCGGAAGGCTGGCATCGAGTCGAACAATTCTGGGTGCTGAGAGATGGTTCGCAGCCAGCGATAGCAGGCATCCGGGTTCTGAGCATTGCTGCTGATGTAGCCAGTGCTGATCGAGTAAGAGACAGCGTTGTACTGCGTCCCGGAGGGGTAGAGTGCAGCTTTGTAGGTGTCGGCTGTGGTAGCCCCGACTGGCCCGCCCTTGGGCAGTGGCAACAAGCTCCGCGTGGTGATCGGCGCCTGCTGTGGGCCAGTTCGGAGGAATATTCCGCCTGTGCCAGACAGCGCGTTGTACTTGATAGTGCCGTTCTTTGCCAGGTCCAGCACCTGCTGGATAGCCTGAACCGTGGCCGGGTCAGTAAAGTTAATGGTTGGCGGATTCGTCCGGTAATCCAGCGGCAGTCCGCCATTCGCAGCGATCAGCATCAGGAGATACGTTCCGCCCGGGGCGAAGGCGTTAAAGGATGGCTTGGTGGGATCGGTTCTGAGCGCCTTGAGAGCATCCATGAAAGCACTGATTGTCCAGCCATTGGTGGGTTCGGGAATGTTGGCTTTGGCAAATAGCTGGCTGTCGTAACTCAGCATTTCGGGCGAGATCATCAGTGGCAGCGCCCAGGTTTTGCCATCTTGCTTGAGCTGATCCAGGACATTGCCCACCACGTCGGCTTTATCAAACGTCTTATCGGCGTCAAGGAACGGATCGACGTTCAAGATATTGCTTAACCTGGCGCCGGGTACGGCATTGTAGGGCAGCAGGAAACAATCATAGTTCGTGGCAGATTGCGTAAAATCCTGGGGAGCGTTCGTGTCTATGTTGACCAGCCCGACCTGCGGATCGCTGGCGGCAAAATCCTGCGCCAGTTTCTGCCATTGATCGAGGTTGGGGAAGGGCCGCACGAAGGACGCAATCCCGAAGTTGAGGGTAATTTTTCCGGGAGCAGCCACCACAGGCACAGGTGTATTGACGACAACGTTTGTCGTGGCTTTGTCGCTTATAGCAGTCTGTTGATCCTGGGCCGCCTGCGCCTCAACACTTTGCAGCGCCGTATGCGCATCGGTATTGCCAGAACTCATCTTGCTCAGGGCAAGGTTCAGGTAATCGCCATAGCGGAGATCGGAGTTATTCAGGCCGTTTGCCAATGCCTGGTTCAGTAGCGCTTGCAGGTCGGGCGAGAGGCTCGCCGCAGGGCCTGGCCCTGGCCCCTGCGCTTGATTGGCGGTTGGCGAAACTGATTTGCGGGCAGGCGAGGCATTGAAGCCCATCGCTTCCGGGCGCGTGGTGGCGTAAGCTGCCAACGCATAGGCTTCATTGGGGTGCTGCGTGCCCGCGCTAACGGCAAAGCCATTCACACTCAGGCCAACCTGTCCACCCGGCAGCGGCGAGATTGCCCAGGCCTCATTGTTCGCGTTCGCGATGCGCGGCATACGAGACAGGATCGCCGTGGGGAGGATGACCAGCGGGGCGCTAGTCATATCTGAATTGAACAGCCCTTCGTTTTGAAACTGCTGCCAGGCATCCAACACCTTTTCCGCTGCGGGCGTGTCCAGATGCAGTGTGTCGGGGATGGTGGTGGAGTCGAACAGACTGCCCGCGATCAGGCTTTGCAGCAGAGTGCCACGTTCGCCTCGATCCGGGGCAAACAGCGCCGCGCGGGTGATCGCGCCGCTGGCGTCTTTGAGCGAGAGTTTGCGCAGGGCATTCGCCAGGTCATCAAGCGTCCATTTGCCATTGGGATAGGCTACACCGGCTGCGTCGAATGCCGAAGCTTTGTAACCCATCACGAGCGCGTCTGATCCAGTAGGTAACGCCCACTGCCCGTGATCCCACTGGAAGGCTTTCCAGGCCGCCGGGTAAAAATCGTCGGAATTGAGCGTTTTGTCGCCCGCAGCCAGCGAGGCCAGGTCAAGGAAGTACCCGGCGCGAGTGCCTTCCGGCGTAATCACGTTGCTGTCCACGTATACCACGTCGGCGCTGGTCATGTAATCGTGCAGGTCTTTCAAATAGGTATCCAGCCCTTCGGCTGGCGGTGGAAGAATTGGGTCTTTCGAGACCACTTTTATGGTGACGCCTGGATGAGCGGCTTCAAACGGCTGCATGACTGCCTGATACTGCGCGTCGGAGGCGCTCATAAAGCTTGGTAGCGCGATTGTCAGGGTCACTCCATTGGATTGTGCCTGTACGCCAGTCGGCGCTATGGATAACGCCGCCGTGCCGATTAACACGGTCAGCATCACGACAAAAACTCTACGCCAGGTACTCTTGATCATGAGGGGATCTCCTTTCCCGAACCATCCTTGAACTCATCGTCTTCTCATTCAGGATTTGCACAGACTTTGACGGGTCGGTGTGAAGAGGTTGTGAAGGTGGCTAGAACAAGTTGGCTCCGGGCTGACTTTTCATCGGACAGGGATTCGGCTACACTATGAGCCTATATTTAACAGCACGAGGCAATCCTCAAAAAGCGATCCGGACGATTCGGCTGAAGCCAGGAGTGGGAATTGGACACCAAAGACAACGACCTGAACTGGTTGAACGACTTTGAAGAAATGGCGGATGCAAAACTGGGCGACGGTTCCGCATGTGACCAGGTTCATCCCATTGTCGAGCGCTGGCTCGACGAGTGGCTCGAAAGCGATATTCCAGCGCCGCGCAGTTCTGTCGCGCAGGCGATGGCTTGTCTTGCCACGGAAGTCCTCAATATCATGCCGGAGTCCATCGTGGACACGCTCATGGCGCAGTGTGATGAAGAAGAAGTCTACGAATGGGTGCAGAGCATTTTGATCACGGGCAGCGCCTTCCAGGCAGCTTTGGACAGCGGGCGACTGGACGATCTGTAATAATTCACGTCGGGTCACTCACGGGCGACCCGGTCTGAGCTTCTTCTCGCTGAGCCGTGGGATGTGCTGGATTACCCTGTTATTTTGTCAAACCTCATAATCCCCCGGCTCAAGCTTCCTGGCCGGTCAGGAGACTACGGGTAACTTCCACGTCTTTTTCAATCTGGAGCACCAGCGCTTCGACACTCTCGAAGCGCTTCTCATCCCTCAGTCGCGCCACAAAATCGAGGGCCAAAGTCTCGCCGTAAATGACCCTGTCGAAGTCCAACAAATACGCTTCGACACGTACGTCTTTGCCATCGAACGTGGGACGTTCCCCCACGCTGGTGGCTGCCATAAACTGTTCGCCGTTCAACGTGGCACGGCAAGCATAAATGCCATTGGCCGGAAGCACCTGTTCTGCCCAGGGGTCAACGTTGGCTGTGGGGAAGC
>DATGFK010000322.1:0-4115 GCA_035309185.1 Aggregatilineales bacterium | reverse complement strand
CAACTGTGGGAAGTATTCGCCACCAAATCGGTGGGGGATGCGGCACCTCGTACAAAGATGCAGTTGCCACGAAGTAAAACACGCTGCCTGCGACAAGGGCAACCCACAGCAATACACGAACCAATGCCAGGTTTGGATTGGGCTGCTTCCATTCCCCAATAACGCTCCCAGTAGGCATTCCCATCGTTCTTCATCCTTTCGATGAAACTACACAAGATTAGATTCTAATCCGGCCTTGGTGCCGGCTGCGAATGCCTCGCTATAGCTATCGGGCAGGGCTGTTGAGCAGAAACGTCGCCACGCCGATCAGGCTATTGGCGCAATTTAAGCTGATCTTCTTGCCCGACTGTGCTTTAACCTCATTGATGATGGGATTCCACTGTCGTGCATCCACTTTAACCTTCAGAGAATTAAGAAGGCCTTGATCTCTGACGCAGGAGAGCAACAGCGCCCGCAAATACGCCGCAGTGGGCGCTACACCCGGTGCGCTTTCAACTGCGCCAGTGTCACAGTGCCCGTCGCCATCCAGCGTGCGCGATGTCCCATAAAAATCAATGGATGGGCACCAGCTAGTCAACCCCGCATCAATGACCGGACTACCGGGCATGGGCCTGAAGTTTGAGTCCAATTGCGGGTTCGCCACGGGGATGCTGGCACACCCTCCCAGAAACTGCGTATTGTTGCCGTCGTCCTGCACATTGGGAGCGCCGAAATTGGTGATGCAGTCCATCGTCGTACTATAAACGATGGTATTGCGCAGTGTCACTTTGCTGCCGTCCTGCTTCACGCCGACCCCGTTTGCGTTACTGGCAATTGTGCTGTTTGTGATGACTGCCTGCGCGTCCTCGAAGAGGTCTACCCCTGTCTGAACTTTTCCGCTGACAATCGAATTGGTCAACGTCAAGGATGTGCCATCTACTTCGATGCCTGCTGCACCAGCACCGAACGAGCCGTTGTTGAATTCGGTACGATCAATCGTCATCGGGCCTCGACCACGAATGCTGCTGTTGAACGGATGGCCGATAAATGTTGACCCGTTGATTGTTAGCGGCCCGGTGCCCAGATAAAAAGTCCAGGGGACACCTCGTGAAAATGTGCTATGAGACACCTTGACCGGAACCACCGCGTTGAGGGTATAGAGTGCGCTGCCCGTCGAATTTGCGATCGTTATCTGCCCGCGTGTGCCTTTTATGCCCACGATGCAGTCTGCATAATACGTGTTAGAGATCGTCAGGTTACCAGCGGAATTAACGCAATAGCCACCATTGATCGTTGCAAAGTGCAGGTTCTGGAGGGCAAGATTTGCCGCAGCGTTGACCGTGAAAACGTCGCCATTTTGAGCGGGATCAAAGATTACGACGTTATTGCTGCCACCATTGATGATCAAGGACGTGTTACTGGCAATGGCAGGCAGAGACGAATTCAAAACGACGCCGTTTGTCGCAAAGGTTATCGTATTGATGCCGGACCCGGCGGCGCAGGCATCAACCGGCGTCCCGGTATTGGCAGCTATAATAGCCTCTCGCAGCGTACAGTTCCCATTGACGATGTTGTCATCAACTGACGTGGTAACTACCAATGCGGCTGCGTACGCGGGTGCGATGTCGAGGCCGGGCGCTAACAGCATGACAAGGATCGAGGCCACCAGCAACGGGCGCACGAATGGCAGAAATGGGTCTGGTCTGCTTTCTTTCACGGTATTACCTCCTGAGGCATCGAAGTGTTCTTAAAAGCGAACTACTTTTGCATTTCTTTTTCTTTAGCGCCTGAATGCCCATTAACCAGCTCTGTGACAAGTCGCTACCTTAGTATTCGTTGTTGAACCTGACCGACAGGGAACAAGGATACCCTATCACGCAATCGTCTAGAAATCGTCAACCAATGCAATAATGAGTGATCAGGTATTTGTTTGCCTGGGACACGGATTTGCCCGCCCTGGCTTTTCACCATAGGCTTATCTAACTGACCGTTGCTCTAACGGGCAATGATAGACTTACTGCTCGCGTCGTTTTTCATTGCTTCCAGGGCCTTCACCGCAAATGCCCCGTACGCGCCTTGCGGATCGATGGTGCGAGAATGCTCGAAATACTCAACGGCCTTGTCTTGATTCCCCGTCAGGCGCATTACCTGACCGGCTCTGTAATAGAGTCCGGCCAAACTGGGCCTGGATTTCTTACTCGCTCGATCAAAGGCCAGAACCAGCGTTTTTCTGGCGTCCGAATGGCGACCCAGCATCGCCTGTGCCCAGGCCGCATCGGCCAGCAGCGACGCCAGTAAGTGTCCCTTATTTTCCCGCCGCCTCTGGAGCGTTTTGTCGTCAAAGAACCGTTGCGTCGTGTTAAAAGCGGAGGCGGGTTCCTTACCTTGAAGCAAGTAGACTTCCGCGAGGCCCGCGTAGGCATGACCTTGAGTCGGGTACACCTGCGCAACGCCTTCAAAGAGCTTGCGTGCCTCCTCGAAATGATTCTGCCAGAGCAGCGCGTATCCGAAGTTCGTGAGCGCGATAGGCATCAATTGTCCGGTTTTCAACATCGCTACAATGCACTCGCGGTATAAAGAATCGGCTTCCACAGCTCGCCCGGCGAACAAGACTACGGTTGCAACGTTATAGAGTGTGACGGGAGTGTCGGGAAACCTGACATTTTCAAAGCGAGCGCGATCCAGAGCAGCCTCGTAGTCAGCTTGCTCCAGTCTTTTGTAAACCGCGCTTCGAGCCGACGCCAGTGGAGGCCTTGTTACAATAGCAAACCCTAAGGCGGCCAAATACACCAAGAAGAGAAATGGGTAGGGTAACCGCGAGCTGTCGAATACTGCTAAGGTCGCAGGCGAGACAACGATTGCCAGCATCCCCAGAAGCTCAGCAAATATGATAGATTGCCAGAGGGCAGCGAGCCACTTCGGTAAGGACTGGTCACTGCTTGAAAAAAGAATCATGCGCGCGAATAGAGGCAGGATCAGCCAGAAGCAAACCGCGAGTGCCCCGATACTCAGCGCCGGTCTGAACGTGATCAATTCCAGTTGATCGGGCCATAGGCGCTGGACTACGGAAAAGGTTATGCCATACAAAATGAAACAGGGTATCGCAATCACCACGAACGTTGTAACGAAAAACCGCAGGATCGACAGCGGCCTTATCGGCGCCAGGGACATCTCCGGCACCGGAAAATCACCCAGGGCATTTCTAAGAAGCTCAACGACCTGCTGACGGCGTTCGGGCAGCTCCCGGCGGCTTTTTAAGGTGCTCCGGATTGAAAAGCCGTACAAGACCATAAAGACAATGCCCACTGTGCCAAGCACAATGAGCATCGGTTCAAAGTCGGTATATTGCATTACGTCAGCGGCTTAGGCAGCGGAGATCGCCGGTTCGTCGCTGGTTCTAAAGGTCAATTTTCCATCGGAGGCAACGGCCTGGATGGTCGCGCCTGCCGGGAATTCGTTTTCGAGTAGCGCCTGTCCGAGCGGACGCACCAGTAAGCGCTCCACGGCGCGGCGCAGAGGCCGCGCGCCGTTGGCCGGGTCGTAACCCTGGCTCAAGATCAGCGCCTGGGCAGAAGCATCCAGTTGCAGCGCCAGATTTTGCTGGGCAAGTCGGCTGCGCAGCGCGGTAAGCTGCTGTTCGAGGATGTCAACCAGGACCGTTTGATCCAGCGCGTTGAAGACGATCACATCGTCCAGGCGGTTCAAGAATTCGGGGCGGAAGAAGCGTTTGAGCCATGTGGTGTAATTCGGTGAGCGGAAGCCTTCCGTCCGCAGACCCAGCGACTTACCGGCCTCACTGGTGCCGATATTGCTGGTCATGATCCAGACGGCGTGCCGGGCATCTACCGCCCCGCCGCGCGCATCGCTCAGACGGCCATCGTCAAAGACCTGGAGAAACACGTCGAAGACTTCCGGGGCCGCTTTTTCCACTTCGTCGAGCAGAATGACAGAATAGGGCTTGCGGCGCAGGGACTCGGTAAGCTGCCCACCCTTCTGCGAATCTTTGTAGCCGGGCGGCGACCCGATCAGGCGGGCAACCGTGTGTTCGTCGTGGAATTCTGACATATCCAGGCGTACGAGGGCATCCTCGCTGCCGAACAGGAACGCGGCCAGCGCCTTCGCCAGTTCTGTCTTGC
>DATGFK010000321.1:0-9267 GCA_035309185.1 Aggregatilineales bacterium | reverse complement strand
TCGCCCGGTCGCGTCAAATTGCGCAGCCCTTCGAGAATTGTCAGGTCAAGTGACGGCGGTTCGCTTTCCGGGGTTCCTGGCTTGACAGCCAACGGAGCTAGGGCAACAGGCGCCGGTACCAAGCCTTCCTCCATGTCCGAGAAGCCGCGCTTGTTTTGCGACACGACTCCGCGGACGCCTTGTAGAGGAAGTTCAGGATACCAGCGGGCAACCACACGCTGAAGGTCGTCAAGCGTGAATGGTTTAGAGAGGTAGTCATCCATACCGGCGGCAATACACGCCTCACGGTCACCTTGCAGCGCATTGGCCGTCAGGGCCACAATTGGCACGTGACGCGATCCATCCGCTTCTGCCTGGCGAATTAGCCTGGCGGTGTCATAACCATCCATCATCGGCATCTGGCAGTCCATGAAAACAATCGCATAGTCTTTCACTATCAGGGCATCCAGCGCTTCCTGACCACTGGCGACGCCCTCGACAGTACAACCCAGGCGTTCCAACAGGATAGTCGCGACCTTGAGGTTCACTTCGTTGTCTTCGACGAGTAGAATTGGCCGGACCTCATGCTTCAGGTCCTGCCCGCCAGAGTGGACAGCAGACGGTACCAAAACTCGTGATTCGGGGGGCAATTGTGTTGGCACGCCATGCAAGAGGGTAGCCAGCGCTTGCCACAAAGAAGGCTGACTGATCGGCTTCGTCAGGTGTACCGCAAAATCCGAATCCAGCGCCGTGTCCGCCCGCTCGTCTTTGTAATATGCCGTGACCAAAACAAGGCGTGTTGGCTTCAGCGCCGGATCACTACGAATGGCCCTGGCGAGAGCAATGCCATCCAGGACAGGCATAACCAGGTCAACGATTGCGATGTCATATGGATCGCCTGAAGTGGCTGCGTGCTGAATGAGTGTCAATGCTTCGGCGCCATCGCCTGCCGCGTCGCAGCGGACTCCCCAGCTTTCAAGATACATCTGGATCGTCCAGCGATTCATTGGATTGTCGTCGGCTACCAGCATTCGCGATCCGCTTAGACTACGTGCCGCGCGCGAATCGGGCAGCAAGCGCGGCTTGATCAGCGACAGGCGGAGCGGAATAAGGGCAACGAAAGTTGACCCCTGCCCTTCCACGCTTTCTACCTCAAGCGTACCGTGCATTAACTTCACCAGGCGCTGGCAGATCGCCAGGCCCAGGCCCGTTCCCCCGAATTGCCGCGCTGTCGAGTCGTCCGCCTGCATGAATGGCTGGAAAAGGCGAAGCCGGGCAGATTCCGACAATCCGATGCCGGTATCATGAACCTGGAAGCGCAGGAGAGCGTGATTGTCGCCTAAGCTGTCCAGAGTTACTTCTACGGTGACTTCGCCTCGGCCCGTAAACTTCACGGCGTTGCCCACCAGGTTGACCAGAATTTGGTGCAGACGCACAGGGTCGCCCTGGAGCAGTGGAGGAATGGCCGGGTCAACGTAAGACATAAGGCTCAGGCCCTTATCGTGCGCAGGCTGCGCGAGCAGGTTTACAGCCTCCTCGACCACCGCCATCAGTTCGAAGTCAACGTTTTCTAGAGTCATCGTACCGGCATCGAGCATCGCATAGTCCAGGATGTCATTCATCAGCGCCAGCAAAGACTGTCCGCTCCGCTTGATGACCTGCGCCGCCTCGCGTTGATCCGTTTTCAGCGCGGCCTCGTCCAGTATGTGAACCATGCCCAACATCCCGTTGATGGGCGTGCGAATTTCGTGACTCATCGTCGCCAGGAACGAAGATTTGAGCCGGGCCGATTCCAGGGCTTCCTCACGGGCGCGGATGAGGTCGGTTTCCATCTGTTTGCGCTCAGTTATGTCAGAAAAGGATATTACTGTTGCATAGGGCTGACCTTCGCCGGGGCTAAACAAAGGCTGGATATTAGCGGTAATCCAAACGCGCTGTGCGTCCGGGCGCGTCAGGCCAAGGACAACGTTGTGCAAGGCCTTGCCAGGGCGCGCCGGATAGTTTTCATCCTCTAAAGAGCGCCCATCTTCGTAGATCGCCGTTGCCAGCAGGTCTGCCGGAAGTGGATCGCGGTCACTGTAGCCGAGGATATGCCTGGCGCTGGGGTTAAAATGGAGCAGCGTGCCGTCGGCGTCACGCAGGACTACACCCTCACCCATCGCCTCGATCACGCTTCGATAGCGTAGTTCACTCTCCCTGAGCGTATCTACAGTCGTGGCATATTCTTTTAGCGCTGCCGAAAGGTTATCGCTGAACTTGCGCTGTGTGTTCAGGAGTTCAATATATATTTTCTCTGCGCGCCGCTTCATTAAACTAATCGTGACGACGATGACGGGTAGCGCCACGACCCAGATATATAGGCGGATACTCAGGGGTACAACGTATTCAGAAATGCGACCTGGGAGCAGTGCCGACCAGATCAGATAGATCAGGGCAACGGCAGTGCTTGTCATTCCAGGCCCAAGCCCGCCATCTACGGCGGCAAAGACGACTGGAATAACTAACACTGAACCAGGCGCAGGAATGAAGACGACTGTACGCGAAAAAACTTCGACCAGGATCGCCGCAACAAGCGTTAGCGATGGGCCAAGTAGCCGTCTATCCAGATGAAACCTGCCAACACCAATGTTGTGGAGATGCATGTCGGAAATCCTGAGATTACCTTGCAGGTGACTTTTGCTCAATCCAATGTTTATGCTTTCACAATCAAGCATACATCCATTGGCAAGTTGAAAAAAGGGCAGGCGTATACCAGGACTATATCAATCAGGGCGGAATAAATTGAAAATCTTTGTTGACAGGAATCAAAATCGTGGTAAGATAACGAAAGTTTCGCACCAGACTGATTTGAAAGGGTATTGAAGTGGCAAAGAATCGACTCCACTTGCATCATTTAAGTCGCATACCCTTTCGTGGTAGTGGGCGATCATTTTGTTAATTGTGAAAACCTTTGGAAATGAAATTCCAAAGGTTTTTTTTTGCCCGGAGAGGAGATAGGAGCATGATGATGCACAGCCAGCAAACAGGGCTATCCCAGGTTATTAACCGTCCAGCCCTCCAGGCTCCCGCCGTCGCTCTGCCGACGGCAACGGACGGCATGCGGCTGAAGGGGCGCAGTATCGTAAGCATCCATGACCTTTCACGTGCCGAGATTGAACTGGTTTTGAACCAGGCCGCGTGCTACCAGCGAGTGTTGGAAGGCGGCGAACGGCCCAACGTCCTCACCGGCAAGGTGCTTGCAACGTTATTTTTTGAGCCGAGTACACGTACCAGGCTTTCTTTTGAGTCAGCCATGTACCGGCTGAGCGGTGCGGTCATCAGCACGCCTGACGGACACCATTCCTCTTCTGCGGTCAAAGGCGAAAGCATTGCCGATACCATCCGTACTGTCACGGGCTACTGCGACGTAATTGTGCAGCGCCATCCCGCCATAGGCTCGGCGCAGGAAGCACTGCGCTACGCTCGACCCGCCGGTGTTCCAGTCATCAACGCGGGCGACGGGGCTGGCGAACATCCCAGCCAGGCGCTGCTCGACCTGTACACCATCCGCAAGGAACGTGGCGCCATTGACGGGTTGAACGTTGTTATGGTGGGCGATCTCAAGCACGGGCGAACCGTCCATTCGCTGCTCAAGGGGCTGTGCCACTGGAATGTAACGGTACGGCTAGTGTCGCCCGACTGTCTACGCCTGCCAGTCGAACTGATCGCCGAACTCCGGGCAACCGGCGCGCAAATCGTCGAGACGAACGACCTGGAAAGCGCAGCCAACGGCGCCGATCTGCTGTATATGACGCGCATCCAGAAGGAACGTTTCGCGACTGCCGAAGAATATGAAGCACTCAAGGGTAGTTTTGTCGTAGACGGGGCCTTCATGCGCCGGCATGACAGCCTGACGCTGATGCACCCATTGCCCCGCGTAGATGAGATTGCGCCAGAAGTGGACGAGTTTGAGAACGCCGCGTACTTCCGGCAAACGCAAAACGGCCTGTATGTGCGCATGGCGATCCTGGCGCTGGTGTTAGGAAAAGCGCTGTGACGTTCCTCGATAAATTACGTGCGGCGCAAGAAACCAATCGCTCATGGATCTGTATTGGCCTCGACCCTGATCTGCTCGAAATGCCGTCCGCAGCAGGCAGCGGCGAAGATGGCGTGGTTCGCTTCTGCACGGCAATCGTCGAAGCAACTGCCGATCTGGTCTGTGCTTATAAACCTAACCTGGCCTTTTTCCTGGCGCGGGGATCGTCAGGCATTGCCAGCCTGAGTGCAGTGGTGAACAACATTCCGTCGTCCGTGCCCGTGATCCTGGATGCCAAGTTTGGCGACATGGGTCACACCGGCGAACACTATGCTGCATTCGCCTTTGAATATCTCGGCGCGGACGCTGTCACAGTCAGTCCCTACGTGGGAACCGAAGCTATCCGGCCATTTATGAACTACACGGATCGACTGGCTTTTGTCCTGACCCGTAGTAGCAACACGCTGGGCAACGAGTTCCAGGTGTGGCCCTCTGCCGATAGTCCCGTGTATCGTGAGGTTGCCGAACAGGTCAGAATACTGGCCGAGGAATATCCCGGACAGTTGGGTTTGGTCGCGGGTGCGACCCAGCCCGACGAGTTGAGGCTTCTGCGCCAACACGTTCCCGACTTGCCTTTCCTCGTGCCAGGGATTGGCAAACAAGGCGGTGACCTGGATGTCGCAGTTTGTGCTGGCATGACCAGTGACGGTATCGGCCCGGCCATCAATGCAGGCCGCAGCGTGCTGTATGCCAGCCAGGGCAGCGATTACGCCTCAGCAGCGCGAGAGCGTGTGCGGGCGCTCCTCGGCGAGATCGAAGCGATCAAGCAGCGCAATGGCTCCTGAAGATAATCAGAACGATGATGCAAAATCACAATACTGAACTGGCCCTGGCCCTGCATCGCATCGGCGCGCTCAAGTTTGGTACCTTCACGCTGAAGTCCGGTTTACAATCGCCTTTTTACATTGACCTGCGATTGCTGGTTTCCCATCCGGATGTGCTGGTGCTGAGTGCTGCCGCGTTGGAAGAATTAACCTCACCACTTACGTATGACCGTCTCGCCGCTATTCCATATGCGGCGCTGCCCATTGCTGTCGCGCTGGCATTGCGCATCAATCGTCCTATGATTTACACACGCAAAGAACGTAAAGAATACGGGACAGGCAAGCTGATCGAGGGCGAGTATCAACCGGGCGAGACGGCGCTCGTCATTGACGACCTGATCACGCGCGGCGACTCGAAGATCGAAGCGATCAGCCCGCTGCGCGATGCAGGATTGAAGGTAAACGACATTGCCGTCCTAATAGACCGCGAGAGCGGCGGTGTCCAGGCGCTTGCACGGGACGGGATTGCCGTGTATGCCGCCTTGCGTCTGACTGAGATGCTGGATATTCTGCAAAATGCCGGTAGACTCGATCCCCAACAGCGTAATACCATAGACGAATGGCTCAAGGTCAACTCATGAACACCCCACCTTTTCACCTCGAATCAGCTTCAACCGACGTTCTGGTCGTTGGAGCGGGCGGCGCGGGCCTTCGCGCGGCGATTGAGATCGCCGAACAGGGCGTGGGCGTGCTGGTCGTCAGCAAGGAACGCCTGGGGGCGGCCCATACCTGTATGGCCGAGGGCGGCTATAACGTCGCCTTGACCGAAGTCAATCCGCTCGACAACCCCGACATCCATTTGAAAGATACCCTGGAAGGCGGCGCTTACCTCAATCGCGGATCATTGGCTTATGCCCTGACCCATGAAGCACCAGCCAGGTTGTACGATCTGGAGCGCTTTGGCGCGATCTTTGACCGGGACGAACATGGGAAGATCGCGCAGCGGTTTTCAGGGAAGCAGACCCAGCCGCATACTGTCTTTGTGGCCGATTACACCGGGCAGGCCATCATGTCGGCGCTGGTAGATAGGGCACGAATGCTGGGCGTTCAGGTTTGGGACGAGCATTTCGTGACGGCATTGTTCGCCGCGACGAAGTCGGGGCAGCGCCAGGCGTGCGGCGCGCTGGCGCTTGACCAACATAGCGGGCTGCTGACAGCGATCCAGGCGCGCGCCGTGATCCTGTGTACGGGCGGCGGCGGGCGCATGTATTCCGTAACGACTAACGCTGCCAGCAACACGGCGGATGGATTTGCTCTGGCTCTGCGATTGGGAGTCGAACTGGTGGATATGGAAATGATCCAGTTCCACCCGACCGGCATGGTAGTGCCGAATGCCATGCGCGGCAAACTGGTCACGGAATCGGTGCGTGGAGAAGGTGGGCGGCTGTTCAATCGAGATGGCGAACGCTTCATGGAGCGCTATAACCCGCAAAGGCTTGAACTGGCGGGCCGCGATGAAGTTGCCCGCGCCATCTACAGTGAAGTGCAGGCCGGACGTGGTACGGACGTGGGCGGAGTCTATTTGAGCGTGGCGCATCTCCCTGCGGCCACCATTGAGGAGCGCCTGCCGAGCATGTTGGAACAATTCCTGGCCGTTGGCGTGGATATTCGCAAAGAGTCCATGCAAATTCACCCGTCTATGCATCACATTATGGGCGGCGTGCGAATTGATGACCAGGGCCGCTCCACCCTGAGCGGACTGTTCGCGGCGGGCGAAGTTACTGGCGGCGAACATGGCGGCAATCGGCTGGGCGGGAATGCCCTGGCGGGTTGCCAGGTCATGGGCAAACGCGCAGCAGCCAGCGCTGCACATTTCGCAGCCGAGCAGCGGGATACGCTGGACATCCCCGTGGCTGACCTGGATCGCGAGCTGAAGCGGATCGGGCGCTACCTGGAAACCTCACAGCGCAAGCAATCCGTTTACGTGGCCCATAAGCAGTTACAGCATATCATGTGGGAAAATGTCGGCATTATGCGGCACGCCGATGCGCTGACCCAGGCAAGTTCCGAAGTCCAGGCCCTGGCAGCCACTGTCAACCAGGGCGTTCGTGCCATTCAGGGCGATCCCGATTACAACCGTGAATGGCTGGAATGCCTGGAACTCGAAAATATGCTGATCACGGCGCGCGCGGTGATTTATGCCGCGACGCTGCGTACCGAGAGCCGGGGCGCACATTACCGCAGAGATTACCCAGAGCCATCGCCGGAGTGGGAACGCCGCAACTTTGTCCTGAATTTGGACGGCGAGAAGCTCAGCCACACAGTCGTCAACCAGAGCGAGATGTGATCGGGTCAAAAACTCTATGTCAATAACCTTGCTCATCCAACGTGCCTCCGGTGCTTATGATCGCTACGAGGTGTCTTACCAGGAGGGTATGTCCGTCCTGGACGCCGTAAAATCTATCGGGCAGCGCGTGCCTGATCTGGCCTACCGCTGGGAATGCGGACAGGGCATTTGCGGCGTATGCACGATACGCATCAATGGCGCTCCTGCGCTGTCCTGCACGACGCTCGCCAGGCCGGACACATCCTACACCCTTGAACCGATCCCCGGCTTCCCTGTCGAAAAAGATTTGCTGGTGGACTACACGCCACGCCTGGAAAAACTGCTGGACGTGAAGCCTTACCTGATCGAAGGTGGACAACCCATCGCCACGAAAGCCGAGGCTGATGCCTCGAAGCTGCTGCGATCCTGTATCGAGTGCATGGCCTGTGTTGCGGTCTGCCCCGTCAGTCTGAAGACGGCCAACGCTGATGCCCTGGCGATGGTCAAGCTTGCGCGCTTCGCCCTCGATCCTCGCGACGGTGAAGATCGGCGGGAGATGGCAGAAGAGGCTGGACTGGATGTCTACACGAAGACCTGCCCATCCTGCCGGGCCTGCGCCACGATCTGCCCCAGACAGATTGACGTGTATGAGCACGCGGTCAAGGTGCTGGCCGAAACACAAACTTCCGAACAGGCACTCTAATGATGACAGTCTGGCAATGTGTTCGCCATTTGGCTGCACATTGAGTTAACGGTTAAAGGCGAGAGTCACTGCACGCATCGCCCTCCATAAGTTACAATTGACCTCATGACTCAAAACAAACTCCTCACGGGAAAATTGGTGCTGCCCGATGGTGTTCGCTGGGGCGGACTATGGCTGCGCGATGGCAAGATCGCGGCGGTCATCTCTGCCGAAGCAATAGATACCCTGGGCAGTGAGACGGGCGAGACATTTGACATTGTCGATCACGGGCAGGCATACCTCATGCCTGGACTGATCGAAGTTCACGGCCACCTGCGCGAACCGGGCCTCACGCACAAAGAAGACTATATCAGCGGCACGAAGGCGGCAGTCACCGGGGGCGTGACGACGATCCTCGATCAACCCAACACCAAACCGCCGACGACCACCGTCGAAGAGCTGCGACTGAAGGAAGCCGCGACTGCGGGCCGGGCCTACTGCGATTACGCATACCTGTTCGGCACCACGCCCGACAATCGCCGTGAACTGCGCAAATTGAGCAGCAGCGAGGTCGTCGGCGTCAAGTTCTGGATGGCGGGCCACGAGACGACGCCAACCGTCGTCTCTGACCTGGGCGACCTGTATGCCAGCCTGGAGATCGTGGCCGAAAAGGGCCTTATGCCGCTCTTCCATGCCGAAAATCAGCAGATGATCAATCAGTTAGTGGCCCAGGCGAAAGCGGCCAGGTTGCCCGACGATGGGCCGACCTACAGCGCCACACGAGGGCCGCTCGTGGCACGCATGGCCGTCGCCCAGGCGCTTATCCTGTGCGAAGCCTTGGGCCTCCCGGCCTACCTGTTGCACCTCAGCACGCGCGGCGAACTGGACGAAGTGCGCCGCGCCCGCGCCCGTGGCATGACCGTCTACGCCGAGGCGGTCGGCTATCACTTACTGTATACCGTAGAGGATTATGGGCGCTTTGGAAGTTACCTGAAAGTCAGCCCGCCCGTGCGCGAGGCCGAAGAACAGGAGGCGCTGTGGGATGCCTTGATAGATGGCACGATCAATGCGCTGGCCTCCGAGCATACCCCGCACACGCGCGAAGAAAAAGACGTGCCGATGTCCAAAGCCGCTTCGGGAACGCCCGGTATCCAGGAAACGCTCCCCGCGCTGTTTACCACTTTTCGGGATCGCTACCCGGCGCTGCCTGTTGAGCGCATCGTGCAGCGGATCGCGCAGCTTGGCAGCACCAACGTGGCGCAGGCATTCGGCCTGGCCGATAAAGGTTCCCTGACCCCTGGCAAGGATGCAGACGTCGTGGTGCTGGATACCGATCACCCCTGGACGCTGACTGAAGACATGCTGTTCAGCAAATGTGGCTGGTCGCTGGCAGCCGGGCTGCGTTTCCTGGCGAAGCCGGTCTGTACCTACCTGCGCGGTG
>DATGFK010000320.1:0-2449 GCA_035309185.1 Aggregatilineales bacterium | reverse complement strand
CAGGCGACGTGCTTTTGCCCATAATCGTCACGGCCCCAGCGCCGATCAACACCAGCATAAACGTGCCGATCAGCTCGGCCACGCCATCTCTGACCAGATTCTTTTCCACTTGCTGCTCCTTGAGATTCGCTTCGCAGCCTCAAAGATACCGCCGCAGCGCGGATTACGCGATCTTTTCCCGGATTGCCAGTATCATTTTCATACAGAAAGGCAATATCCAGGGAGAGTATGCCGGTGGTAGCTGAAGAACAGGGCGCGGATCGCAGCCTGGGGCGCTGGATGACGATCCCGCGCACCTTATGTTTTATCACGCGGGGCGATGATGTGCTACTCATGAAGCGCGCACAGACGGCGCGAGTCTTTCCGGGGCGCTACAACGGGATCGGCGGGCATATCGAACGCGGCGAAGACCCATATTCCAGCGCCCTACGTGAGATTCGTGAGGAGACTGGCCTGGCGCTCAAGCGCGTAACGCTGCGGGGCCTATCGCATATAGACGCCGGGCAGGACGTGGGCATAATGCTGTTCGTGTTTACCGGCGAAGCTCCGACTCGCGAGGTTGTCCAAAGCGTGGAGGGATCGCTGCACTGGGTACCCATCCATTCGGTTGCCGATCTGCCTATCGTCGAAGACCTGCCGATGCTGCTGCCGCGTTTGTTCGGCCCTACCGCCCAGGAATCGCTGTTCTTTGCGCAGGTGTCCTATGATGGCGGCGGGAAGATCGTGGTTAGCTTTGGGTGAGAACGGCTTGAGCGGCAAAAGCCATGTTCGTTCTGAACGTACCTCTCCCAGAGAGCGGGTTGAGAGACGGACAGTTTTAACGAAGGATTCGGAATCCGAGGCAAGGTTGTCTACAGGTTCCTCCTCTCCGGTTTTTTGAGAGAGGGAAGCGTTCCGTTCCCAAGTATTTTTACTTGTCCTTTCGAGATCAGAAGAATAGCGCGACATCAGAAATAACTCGGCATTCTTTGGATGCCTCCCGTAAGGCGAGTTGCCAAGAACCAGCCTGTAAAAAAGGCCATCAGAGATAAAATGCACTATGGTGACCTTGTCAAGCTCAGAGAGCATCATGTTGTGGATTTGATTATGTCTAAATAATTGCAACTTGCACAAATAGACACCGCGTTGATTTTCTGAGACCCAGAAAATAAATCGGGCGATGCAATGGATGGCTACATTTTGCCTTTTGCTGGATTAAGGCGGCTAGGGATGGGAGCTATATCTTTTGTCGGTATTGAGTTGAGCGGAAGCAGGCTTGTGCCATCGCTGACATTCCATAGACGGACAGTAAAGAATTCAAAAGCCGGACAGCATGTCTTTGCCCGGCCTATCACGACCCACTCGGTCCGTCAATGAGAGGGATGATATACTGTGATTGTCGCAGTGGTGGTACTTGGGTTGTAGGTTGGGGTGCCATTGAACGTGGCAGTGATGGTGTGCGTGCCGACGGTAGTGAAGACGTAGTCAAACGTGCCATAGCCTGACAGATCCGTGCTTGAGCAGATTAGACCAAGATTGCTGTAATATACCCCGTCAACGGACATGCTCACCCCCGCCCCATTGGGGTAAGGAACACAGTGGCCCTGGCCAAGGGTGTTGCTGGAAGGCGCAACAGGAATGACCTGAACGCTGCACTCCATGTCAATGCCGACAGGGACTTTCGGGTAGCAACTCAACTGGGTTACGGTATTCGCGCCGCCACAGGGGACAGTGACGCTGGCAGGCATCCCTGGCACCGGCGTCATCCCAACAGAGTAGGTATCGACGGCATTATACCCGGCGGGCGGATTATCGTAATTGAAGCCATAGAACACGAACCCACTGGCACAGAGGTTCTCGGCCGTATAGACGAATTGACCGTTTGCATCAAGCGGTTCGGCAGGGCTGAATCCTAAGAATGGGCCAAAAGTGCTTCCGTTGCTGTTTGTTGGGAGGTAAAGAGTGACCGTTCCCGACAAGGGATTACCTGTTAAATCAGTCACTTTGACCTGTATGGTAACGGTCTGCTGATAGACGAGTTGTGATGACGGGGTCGCCGTCACGGTGATGACCGGCATTGTTCCGGCCTGGCTCGGGGTTGGTCTGAGGCCGAACAGACCGGCAAACACCAACATGAGGACGATATGTGTTACTTTTTTCATGGATAATATTCACTTCCTCTTCATTGAGTTCCATCAGGTTGAAAGCATCGTACAACACACACCGATCCGGAATCGTAACAAGAACGTGACAGCGCTGGGGGATTATAATCAGGTAACGCATACACGCAGTCGATAGGCCGACTGGCGGGAAGTGATTCATATAGCAATGGCAAATCCCGTACAGGAGTGGTACAGCACCAAGATCAGGGCAGCCAGCTGGTAGTAAGCACGAATGTTGAGCAGCGTTTGAGGTTTCGGTTTAGCAATTAGCGCGAAGCTTTACCAGAAGGGCTATCGCGGGTGAGTAA
>DATGFK010000319.1:0-5730 GCA_035309185.1 Aggregatilineales bacterium | reverse complement strand
GGGTCGCTCACGAGCATCCCCCACTGCAAAGTTGTCGGTGCGCCGTAAAGATCGAGGTTAATGCCGTTGCCGATCCGGGCGATGGCCTGCGCCAGCGGAAGGGCCACCGCTGCGATGTCCAGCCATAGCGCGACAGGCAGGCGGTGATGCGAGGCATAGCGTACCAGGGCGAAGGTGCCAAAAGGCAGTGCCCCGAATAGTCCCAGGCCGCCAGCCCAGAGCGCCACGGCGCCCACATTCAGATCGAAGAAATGGGAGAGCATCCAGGGAGCGGTGATGCTATTGTTCAAGTAGGACAGCGGCGGGAAGAGGACAAACCACAGCCGCCCCCCGGCAATGCTCCACAGGCAGACGGGCACCAGGGCGCGCCACACGTGGGCAGGCTCCTGTCCCGTGCCGCGTGCCAGGAGCGCGGCCACCAGACCGCCGCACAAGATTCCCGCCGCGACCAGGATCGGGTAGGCGTGGACCGGAAAGCCCAGGATCGTCACCATTCCCGAATTACCCGCCAAGCCGTTCATCGCGCTCCGCTTCCGATCTTCACAGCCAATTTGTCGCCAATCACTCGAATGTGCTGATCGTACACGGAATCGCTTCGATTGGGGAATAGGCTGGCCTCACGGGTGACCCATGACAAGCGTCCAGAAGGGCATTTTCATTAAATGCGTCGCGGCGAGCGTTTGACGCGACTGGGATTACGATGCGTAGATCGGGCGGCTCACGAGTCGCCCCTACGGGAGAATCCAGGCGTAGGGAAGTAAATCGAGGGGGTTGACAGGTTCCCCCTCTCCCAAAAAAAGCAAGAGAGGGGGCCAGGGGATGAGTTCAATTCGTGGCCTGTCAGGCCAGTTCCCTAATTGAACTCCATGATCGGGCGGATTTCGATGAAGCCGTATTTTGCGCCGGGAATCTTGCCGCCCATTTCAAGGGCTTCGTTGATGTCTTTGCAGTTGAGGATGTAGAAGCCGCCAAGCTGTTCTTTCGTCTCGGCATAGGGGCCATCGGTGGTCAGGGCCTTGCCATCGCGGACGCGCAGGGTCGTTGCCGTGGTGGTCGGGTGGAGGGCATCGCCCGCCTTCAGCAGACCGCGACCTTCGGCTTCTTTGCCAAAAGCGTCGTAGTCTTTCATGCTCTGGTCACGCTCTGCGGGGGTTGCATTCGCATCTGCTGCCTCACTGGTG
Source organism: Aggregatilineales bacterium (assembly GCA_035309185.1). Classification (GTDB taxonomy): domain Bacteria; phylum Chloroflexota; class Anaerolineae; order Aggregatilineales; family UBA2796; genus DATGFK01. Next base: position 4,549 of record DATGFK010000319.1, on the reverse strand, counting down.
TAGATCAGGAACATATAGCGCATGGGGTTTTATCCTTTCTGAGTACCGATTCTTCTGTTGGGCGATTGTCGCCTACTCTAACGACGAACAACAGTTCGCAAAATCGACAGCCTCAAAAAACTCATTTGGTGAGTTGTGAAATGGCTAGAGATGCAGGCAGGCCATCGCTTGCGCCAGGCCACGATTTGAGCCACCATTAGCCACAGAGTTTGAATTTAGCTTTGGAGATTTTTCGATGGATGGCACAGGTTTATTCATCGCAATCGTGATCGGCCTCGTGATCGTCGGCGCCGCGATATTTGTCGTGAGCCGCAGACGTGGCGAGGGGTCGGGAACTCGTGAAGAGACATTGGGGAACTACAAATCGAGGCCTGCACCAAGCGCCCCGCCTCCACCCGCGCAGGCTCCCTCTGGCGGGCGTAAACGGGAGGCAAAAGACTTATTTGGCGATACGGAAGTCGGTGGGCCGCCTGCAAAAGCGCCCGGCGGATCTGCTTCCTATGGATCGCGGGCAGTGCCACCGGCATCGGCGCCGCGCCCTGCTCCAAGGCCCGCAGCCGCGCCGCCTCCCGCCCCACCTGCTCCGCCAGTTGCCTCACCAGCGCCTGCCAAAGCTTCAGTTCCACAACCTGCTCCCAGGCGACAAGCCGATCCGTCAGACGAAACGTTGTTGAGCGAAACGAACAAAACCGGCCCTCTGCCACCGCAGCAGGCTACCATTCCGTCCGGGTTGGCCGCTGCGCCGCAACCTGCGCCCGCGCCAGCGGCTGCCGTCCCGATGGACGATGTGCATTTTACGTCGTTCCATCCGAAGGAAGCCGTTTACGAACAGTGGTATACCCTCCTGGTGTATGCCCATGTGGCTTCAGCTCTGGCGCGAGTCCAGGCCGACGCAGGGCGCTTCAAAGATGAGATGGGCGCTGACCAGCGCCAGGCTCAAGGCAGCGCGCCCGCTCAGATCGCGCGCGGCACGGAGATCACGATCCTGCCCGAAATGGCGGGCGTCGAGTTCAACCCGGAGCGTATCACCTTCAAGTGGGTCGAGGACATGCACCGTGCCGAGTTCCGGATGCGTCCGCACGCCGATGCCGGGCCAGCGGGCAGCGGCACCATCACGATCCTGATCGGGCCGGTGATCGTCGGCGTGGTCAAGTTCGGCATGTTATTCAGTGCCAGTGCGCCAGTGCAGGCCGACACGTTCAGTCCCGTGAACACGGTCACGCCCATTAACACCGTCGGCAGCGTGACGCCCGGAGCGGCGCAATTGAGCCAGAGCCAGATGGCCCAGGCCACGGCCAGCATGTATCACTCCGAGCAGATATTCATTTCCTACAGCCACAAAGATACGCCGGTTGCGCTGGCCTGCCGCAACGTCTACAAAGCGCTGGGCTGGGCGGTGCTGATTGATGTAGATACGCTGCGCTCCGGCGAAGTCTGGAACGACGCGCTGATGGGCATGATTGATCGCGCTGACATCTTCCAACTGTTCTGGTCGGAGAACTCGGCGCAGTCCCAGTATTGCAAGCAGGAATGGGAATACGCCCTCAAGAATGGGCTGATCAAAGGCGGCGCTTTCATCCGGCCCGTGTACTGGAAGCAGCCGCTAGTGCCGCCGCCGCAGGAACTTGAGCCGTTGCACTTTGCCTACATCATCCTGCCGGAGATCACACAGCCTTGATCCTCAAGAGAATACGACGATAATAACACCCAACAATCCGTAGCAGGAACGTGATCGAGCAGGGAGGGCGCGTTGGATACCGAGTCCCGTCGGGTTCTTCAATTCAGATGTGCCGAGACTGGCAGGCGATTCGTGGGAGTCTTTGTCCGGCAAGCACCATCGCGCCGTTTCCGCTTCATCAACGCGATTGACGAAAAAGACCTGACAGGCCACGAAGCGCCCGCTGCTGGGTGGAAAAAGCCACGTTCTGCCGGTCAGCTTCAGACGCCTGCTGTGGCCGGGCTGCTGGGCGGGGCTACGAATCTTGCGCAGCGCGTCGCCATGCTCGCCCGCAACGCACAGGCTATCGCGACAAGCGCAGCGCGCGCCGGACAGGGCGGAGGGCCGCACACGGAACCGGGCGCCGAGTCGTTTGACATCAACGAGTTCGACTTCACAGGCTGGTACTGCCCATGCTGCGGTTATGCAAAAGATACGCCCGTCCGCCATCGCTTCATTCGCTGCGGGCGATGCCATGAATACATGTGCGGTGCCCGTGTCAAGCAGCTCCCCGACGGGAAATTCTACTTCCGCTGCCATGATCGATGCGGGCACAGCGGTGTGCTGGGCGAAGGCACTATCGGCTCGATGAAGGGCATGGGCGTGAGCAAGGACAACCCGGCACAACTGGATGGAAAATCCTCGAAACTGCCGATTTCTTCCCAGCGCGGATTACCGGCGGGCAAGGATAACAAGATCAACAAAGCTTAAGAGGCAAGCCCCGAAGCCATGTCTGGCGAACGGCACATTCAGTACGATCCCGCCGACGACTACTATCGAATCCTGGGCGTTGGGCCGTCGGCGTCGCTGGACGAGATCAAACGCGCCTACCGGGAACTTGCCAAGAAAGTCCACCCAGATCGCAATCCGGCCCGCAAAGCCTGGGCACACAGGCAGTTTCAGAAGATCAACGAGGCCAACGATGTGCTGTCGGATGGGGATTCGCGGGCCGAATATGATCGCCAGCGCAATTTGTATCTACGCCAGATATTCGGAGACCCGGCGCCAGCCAGCCGCACTGCTCCGCGCTATGCCGCGCCAGAGCGAACATCGGATAGATGGTGGCAGTGGCCTTCTCGCAGGACAAGGCAGCAGAATCCCGCGCTGGGGTGTCTATATGTCATTTTCCTGTGCATGATGGCTGCTGGTGGGCTGAGCAATTTATTCAACAACAGTAACAACAACGCGAGTGTGTTTAACCAGGGACAGTCGAGCGGCGGCGTGCTATCCTACACGGATTTGCAGGCGACCGCGCATTCAATCATCGGGACAACCACGTTCGAGGACTCTCGGTTGACCGAACAGAATCAGCAGTCCTTTGAGGCAACGGTTGCTTATTACTTCGCACCAAATGCTTCAGGGCCAACTGCTACGGCTGTGGGCACGCAAACTGTGAATAACAATGATCAGAGTTTATCGAACATATCAAACTCAGACACTAAGGATTCCGATGCGACTATTGTGGTACCGACGTATACCCACGTTCCTTCGCCCATAGCTTTGCCAAGCGGGCCGATGTTGAACACCGCTGCCTGTCCTGATCCAAATGTACAGATTGCCTGGCCTGAAAACGGCGTTAGCATCATCGCGGACTGGCTGGTGCGCGGGACGGTGTCTGGAAAGAATTTTGATAGCTACAGCCTGATGCTGGCTCCTCTTCCCAGGCCCGATACGATTAACCTGGCAACGACTTGGATTCAATTAAGGGGAAAAGTCAGGCAGTTGGTGGACAACGATCTCCTGGTGGATACTGCGCAACTTCCACTGCTCATTCATCAGCAATCTTATGCACTTCGCCTGCGCGTTCGCTATACAGACGGGAGAACAAGCGACTGTGAAGTCTGGTTTTACTACTACGGAGATCCAGCGTTCCGGTAGGTTTGCCTGGTCGAGCAAAGCTCAAAATCGCTCACGCTACACTTGATGCTATAATCCCGCCAAGATGCCAGACTACCACGCTACCGAATCGGGGCCAGCATGACCCTACTATTCGCTCCCGCCGTTCGGTTGATGAATCGGCTCAAATATTCCCAAAAATATCTTCTGGTTGGCCTCGTGCTGGTGATCCCGCTTGGCGTCGTCCTGACGCAGTACATCTCGCAAAGCAATGCCACCCTTGATTTCGCAGCAAAAGAACTGTCAGGTCTTGCCTATAACGGGCCGCTCACAACCTTTCTACACGACGTTGAGCAGTATGCCGGTCTGGTTTACATCCACGCCGAAGGCGATGATGCCCTTAAGGCAAGGATGGCTTCGGCAATGGCCGACCAACAGGCGAAGGTCGAAGATGACATGCGCGCGGTGGACGCTGCCCAGGCAAGCATGGGCCAGACAGTCGCCATTGGCACACGCTGGGATGACCTCAAAAATGAGTGGAACCGCGTCAAGATCGCCCTTCCGACGCTGACAGAAGGCACAGCGGCAAGCCTCTATAGCAACTTGATCCACCAGACTGTGGTGCTCATCGTGGTGGTGGGCAATAACTCGAATCTAATCCTCGACCACGATATTGATACGTATTACATCATGGAATCGCTCGTCCAGGAGATTCCGGAGAGCAGCAGCTACCTGAGCGATATTCGGAACTACAGCGCGGCCAGTGCAGCGGCGGGCACGCTCTCGTCGGCAGACCGCACCCGGCTGGTCATTCTAGGCGGCCTTGCGCGCTTCGAACTTGAGTCCCAGCAGATGTCCCTGGGCTATGTCGCCGCTTACAATCCCTCCCTGACGACATTTCTGAACGATAATTTGAGCGCCGTGCAAATCCGGCTCAATGAGTTCCTCGATCATGTGGATAAAGTCATCCTGGGCAGCGCGGGCGAGCAGCAAACG
>DATGFK010000318.1:0-2622 GCA_035309185.1 Aggregatilineales bacterium | reverse complement strand
TCCTGATCAACCGGCGAGGGATGATTGTGATGTTTGGACTGGTCATCCTGACCATCGTCCTGAACTCACTCTTCAGCCAGGTGGGACTTTTGCCGCCATTCGCGACGGCGCCGCTGGTGAATGCCACCATCACGAGTATCCTGTCCGTGTCCGTAGATGCCCTTATCCTGGTAGTCTTCGCAGGCGGGCAGCGCTCGATGCTCTCCCGCAACCTGGCCCTCAGCCACGAACTGCGTAACTCCACGGCCCTGGCAGCGGCCCTGGGCGATGTTAAATCGATTGATGAACTTCTGGAACACGCGATAGAGATCGTGCGTGACCGCCTCAATTATTATCACGTGCAGATCTTCCTGCATGAACCGGTCAGCGGATTGTTGGTACTGCGAGCGGGGACGACGCTGGCATTGACACAACCCGACGGGCGGTCGCGCCGGATCGAACCTGGACATCCTGGAGTTATCAGTGATGCCGCTACGCAGGGTAAATTGCAAATTGTCACGGCTGGCGACCCGCAGACGCGCCGGTCTGAATTGCTGCCGGGGATGCAGTTCGAGGCAGTCTTACCGCTGCATAGTGAAGATGCCATTCTCGGTGTACTGGACGTGCAGAGTCCCGACGCCCAGACCTTCAGCGGTCATGCCATTGAGGTATTGCAAGCAATCGCGACTCCCCTTGCGCTGGCCCTCAACAGCCTGCGCATGTCCGAAGAAATTAAGAGCCTTGCGGCTGACCGCCGGCGCTTCAGCGAACAACTGAAGGCCGCCAGCATCGAAATCGAGCGTCTGAATCGGGAAGTCTCTGAGCGTGCCTGGTCTAATTACCTGGAAGGCCGAGGCACAGAAGCCATTGGCTACGATTGGTCGCCGAAGGGCATCGTGTCGAGTACGTCGCCCTTCGCTGGCCTGGAACGTACACTGAACAGCGTGTTACCTGAACTGCGCCTTGATCAGAACGAACATGTGCTCAGCGTGCCCGTGGTCTCTCGCGGACAGGTGCTGGGGGCTATGGAATTCCGGGCGGGGCAGGGTCGCGTCTGGACGGAGAGAAGCCTCGAACTGGCCCGCTTGATCGCGCAGCGCCTGGCACTGGCATTGGACAACATCCGCCTGTATGAACAGGCTCAGGGACTTGCCCAGCGCGAACAGGTTGCCAGCCAAATTTCGGCACGTTTGCAGGCGCGCACCGACGTAGATTCGCTAGTAGTTGAGGCCGCCGAAGTCTTCCGGCAGGCGCTTGGCGCAACTCGCACGCAGGTACGCCTGGGTACGCCTGAGGATACCGAGCGCACAGCGGCAAGCTCCCGCACCGGACTAACAGGATTGCTTGGAGGACCCGAAAAGAGTGACAAACAGAACGGAGGCCAGCCGCAATGACTTTATTGCAGCGCCTTGCTTCACTATCACTGCGTAGCAAACTGATTATCCTGCTGATCCTCAGCACGCTAGCTATCATCGTGGTTGTGAGCGCGGCAGCCATCCAGTATGGGCAGGGGCCAACTTCGCAGATTCTGGTCGAGCAGCTTACCCGTGACCGCCTGCAAGACACTAGCAACGTTCTCAAAAACGGCTCGGATGTCGCAGCGTCCCTGTCAAATGACCAGACCATTCTGAGCGCTTATAGTGACCTCATCAAGGACAACAATAATCAGGTTGCTGAACGAGCTATAGAAGACGCTTTTCGCTTCGCACTCAATCGCCAGCCGACCATCCGGCAATTTCGTTTTGTGTCGCTCCAGGGCAGAATATTGGCGAGTGTCCCTGGCTCGACAGGTGGCGACGATAGCGCTCAGCCTTATTACCAGGCGCTCAAGGGACGTGTACCGAGTGTCCCCACCTATGACGTATATCTGGGCGATGTGGTGAACGCCGATACCGCGCCCAATATGGATTTCGTAGGCACATCAGTATCGGGCGCTAATCCCCTCGGCTATATCGTCGTCAACGTAGACCTGACCGGCGCCGCCGATCCGCACGCACAGAGTATGTATAGCGCGCTAAAAGGCATTGATACTCCCCTCGGCGCGGTCAATTTTTATCTCCTGAGTGCGGATAACGCCCTCATTTCCCCCGCGCAGCGAGTGGGTGCGGCGAAATCGGTGGAGTTGCCTGCCTCCGTTGCACACCCTTCGCTTGAGACGGCTGCTGTTGTGCGCGTTACAAGCCCGCTAACTGCCCAGCCTGCCTTTGATTTCTCGCTGCCGGTTCCGTCGGCGCGTTTAGCGCTGGTCGGAGAGATTCCCATTCTGTCGTTTGGAATTAATTCCGACACCCAGCGATTCGTGATCCCGATCCTGTTGATAGCAATAGTCTGTCTGGTGGTCCTGTTCATCTTTGGTCTGTTCCTCGACACAACCATCGCTCGTCCGGTACTCGAATTGCGTGCTCTGGTGCGTGAAGCTGTGGAAGGTCGAATGCAGGACGTTTCGGTGGCACAAGACCCGACGCGGGCGCCGATTCAGCAGCAGGACGAACTTGGACAGATTTACCGCCTGTTCTCAGAAAATTCCCGTAACGTGCAGCATGACATACAGGCGCTTGAGATGCGTGTCAGGCAGCGCACGCGAGATGTCGAAGCCAGCCGTGAGATTGGACAGGCACTTTCGAATATCCGTGAGATCGATCC
>DATGFK010000317.1:0-2019 GCA_035309185.1 Aggregatilineales bacterium | reverse complement strand
GCACGCCGATCACAGCTTTGCTCAAGGATGGCTATAATCTTTTGGACGTCATTGAGCGGCTGCACCCGACACCTGCTGTCGGCGGGCGTCCCCGCGACCTGGCACTGGCTCTGATTCGCGAACGAGAGGATTTTGACCGGGGCTGGTATGCCGCCCCTGTCGGCTGGCTAGATGCGCAAGGTGAAGGGGATTTTGTGGTTGCGCTGCGCTGTGCGCTCCTGCGCGGCAGGCAGGCGATGCTCTTCGCAGGCTGCGGTATCGTGGCAACCTCCGATCCCGAACGGGAATATGCGGAGTGGCGGCTCAAATTGACGCCCATGCTGTCCGCCCTATCGGGTGATTCATTGCAGTAATCTGCAATAACGCTTATGCAGCCCCAGGCATTGACAATCCAACAGGCGACACATGTTTACGTCAGCGCCTTCATAGACGAACTTGTCAGGTGTGGCGTTCGCCATGCCGTGCTATGCCCCGGTTCACGCTCGACGCCGTTGGCGATGCTCCTGGCCGAAAACAAACAGATCAAACTGTGGATGCACCTGGACGAGCGTTCGGCGGCGTTTTTTGCGTTGGGCATTGCCAAAGCTGGCCGTGAGCCGGTGATCGTGGCCTGTACATCGGGCACAGCGGCGGCAAACTTCCTGCCTGCGGTCGTTGAAGCGCATTATGGGCGCGTGCCACTCCTTGTCCTCACGGCGGATCGCCCGCCCGAACTGCGCGAAGTTGGCGCGCCGCAGACGATAGACCAGCAGCACTTGTATGGATCACACGCGAAATGGTTTGCCGAGATGCTGCTGCCCGAAGCGACGACGGAAGCGCTGCGCTACGTGCGCACGACAGCCTGCCGCGCCGTCGCGGAGGCATCGAGTACACCCGCCGGGCCGGTTCACCTGAATTTTCCATTCCGCGAGCCATTGGTTCCGCTGCCCGCCGATCCTCCCATCCCTGACGTGGCGCGGCCCGACGGCAGACCCTACGTGAGTGTGAGCAAGGAATTGAGCTACGCACCTCGCGACAGCATTTCAGCCCTGGCGAATGATCTTCAGGGCATTGAGCGCGGGCTGATTATCTGCGGGCCTCAAAACGTTCCGGCGTTCCCTACGACAGTGAGTAACCTATCGAGAACGCTCGGTTATCCGATTCTGGCCGATCCACTGTCTCAGGTACGCTATGATGCGTTCGCGACCGAAAATGTCATCGCCACATACGACGCCATGCTGCGCGACACTGCTTTCACAGATCGCATGGCTCCCCAGGTTATGCTGCGATTTGGCGCCATGCCAACCTCTAAGCCCCTGACTCAATATCTTCAGAAATATGCCGATTGCCGACAGATTGTGATAGATGAGGGCGCACGCTGGAACGATCCTTCGCAGATCGCGTCTGAAGTCTTTCAATCCAATCCCCGGCTTCTGAGCGAACAATTAAATGCGGCGCTACTGCCGCTTGACGGCACCCATTCGTCCTGGTGGACGGCGTGGATTGAGGCTGATCGGCAAACGCGGACCGCCATCTCAAACCAGATTGAAAGTTACGGCGAACTATTCGAGGGCAGGGTCTTTACGGAACTTGCCGATCTGCTTCCAGACGGCGCAGGGCTATTTGTCAGCAGCAGTATGCCCGTGCGTGACCTGGACACTTTTTTCTGGGATAATCTGCACAAAACCTACAACCCTCGTAAAATATACTTTATGGCGAATCGTGGCGCGAATGGAATTGATGGGGTGGTTTCCAGCGCGCTTGGGGCCAGCGCTTTTGGCGCAGCGCCGCTCGTACTGGTTATTGGCGATTTAGCGTTATATCACGATATGAACGGTTTAATGGCGGCTAAACTTCACAAGCTCAATGCTACCATTGTGCTGATCAACAACGATGGCGGCGGCATCTTTTCGTTCTTGCCACAGGCCGCTTATCCGGATCACTTTGAGGAGCTTTATGGGACTCCGCACGGCCTCGACTTCCGTCACGTGGCGGAGCTATACGGCGCGCAGCATATGCTGGCGGAAGACTGGCCCACGT
>DATGFK010000316.1:0-4756 GCA_035309185.1 Aggregatilineales bacterium | reverse complement strand
ATTTAGGGATCATCCACAAGTTCCTGGCAAGTCCCATTGCGCGCGCCTCGCTGGTGACGGGGAAAGCGCTGGCGGCGGGCATTAAGGCGCTTGCGCAAGGGATCATCATCTACATACTGGCCTTGATCTTAGGCGTGCATGTGGATTGGAATCCTCTATCGTTGATCGGAACGCTTACCGTGGTGATCCTGGGCGCGGCGCTGTTCTCGACGTTCTCCTTGATTATCGCGTGCCTGGTGAAAACCCGCGAGCGCTTTATGGGCATCGGGCAGTTGATGACCATGCCGTTGTTTTTCGCCAGCAATGCGATCTATCCGCTGTCCATCATGCCGGACTGGCTCAGACCGATTGCACAGCTCAATCCACTCTCCTATCAGGTCGATCTCTTGCGTTCGCTGATGCTGGGTCAGGCCAGTACGTCTGGCGCACTGCTCGACTTCGTAGTTCTCTTGGTTGCCACTGTAGTTGTGATCTGGATCGCCACCATTCTCTATCCGTCGGCAGCGGTTTAATAGGCAAGGATACCAGTAATGTACGGTGGTGGCGGCGGAATGGGTGGCATGGGCGGGATGTCGGGACAGGGCGGCGGAATGTGGCGGCGAGTCAATGCCACGGACGAACGGCCCACGATTACCCTGCAATTGCTTCGCAGGGTGCTGGGCTACGCCCGTCCCTATCGCGGAATGATCATCGGCCTGCTCATGATAATCCTGGTCACCTCCGGTTTAGCACTCATTACACCCCTCATCATGCGCGATCTGATTGACTACGCGCTGCCCGCACACGACTTGCACCGCTTGATATTGCTGGCGCTCGGTCTGCTGATCATTCCCGTCATCAATGCCGGACTCACGGTCTGGCAACGCCAGTTGAACGCGGCCATTGGCGAAGGGGTAGTGTACGATCTTCGGACATCGCTGTTTGCCCATTTGCAGGATATGTCGCTGCGGTTCTTCACCAACACCAAAGTTGGCGAACTGATGAGCCGTCTGAACAACGACGTGGTCGGGGCGCAGACGGCGATCAGCAACACCATTGTCAGCATCATCACGGACGTTGTACAGCTTGTAACGGTCATCGCCGTGATGTTGAGTCTGGAATGGCGCCTGACCCTCATCAGCATCCTGATACTGCCGCTGTTTATTATCACAGCGCGCCGTCTGAGTACCCGCCTGCGGGATATTGCTCGCCAGGCGCTGGATGCCAATGCGCAGATGAACGCCATGATGAACGAGACGTTGAACATCAGCGGCGTCATGCTGGTCAAACTGTTCGGGCGGGCGCCCCTGGAAACCTCGCATTTTAATGAGCGGGCCGCTAAGGTGCGCGCCCTGGGCATTCAGCGTGCTGTATGGGCCGTCCTATTCTTCGCCCTGATTGGCCTGTTTACCGCTGTAGGAACGGCACTGGTTTATGGGATCGGCGGCTATCTGGTCATCCAGGCAACCTTCAGCGTGGGGACGATTGTCGCTTTCGGCGTTTATTTGCGGAACCTGTATACGGCCTTGCAAGACCTTGCCAACGCGCCGGTGGACGTAGCGACCTCGGTGGTGAGCTTTGAGCGAGTCTTTGAAGTGATCGATCTCCCGCTGGAGATTGAAACGAGACCAAACGCGATCGAACTGAAAAACGTTCGCGGCGATCTGACCTTCGAGGATGTTTCCTTCAGGTACGATTTGAACGAGACCCAACTCCTCAGTGCCGTGAAGCGCTTCGGGCAGATCGACAACGTCAACAGCGTCCTGTCCGACAAGAAACTCGGCGGCAACGGTAATGGCAAACCCGGCGACGACGAAGATGCTGTCCGTTCGCACAATCAGGCCCGCGCAAGCGCCCTGCGTCAGATCGCATTCAGTGTAACCGCCGGACAACTGGTGGCGTTGGTTGGGCCAAGCGGCGCTGGCAAGACGACGCTGACCTATCTCATCCCGCGCCTGTACGATCCAAGCGAGGGGCGCGTGCTACTGGACGGTCACGACCTGCGCGATGTCACGCTCGTATCGTTGATGGCGCAGATCGGCATGGTGACGCAGGAGACCCATCTCTTCCACGACACAATCCGCACCAACTTGCTATATGCAAAACTGGATGCAACCCAGGCGGAACTCGAATCGGCGGCGCGAGCGGCCAACATTCACGATTTCATAACGGGCTTGCCCGACACTTACGATACGGTCGTGGGCGAACGCGGCTACCGTCTGAGCGGCGGCGAAAAGCAGCGTGTGGCCCTGGCCCGCGTGATTCTCAAAGACCCCCGTATTCTGGTCCTGGATGAAGCAACCAGCCATCTGGATAGCGAATCCGAAGCGCTGATACAAGAGGCGCTCAAGCGCGTCATGGCGGGCCGAACCAGCATTGTCATCGCCCATCGCCTGAGTACCATCCTGGCTGCCGATCTCATTTTGACGATGGATCGTGGACAGATTGTTGAGCGCGGTACCCATGAGGAACTGCTGCGACACGGCGGACTCTACGCGCATCTTTACAAGACGCAGTTCAGTTCTCACCCGGCAGGCGCTAACTGACAGCAGCGCCCGCTGAGCTGACAGCCCCTATCGCGTTTCTTTTCTCAAGGTAGGCCAGGACGAGTGCTGCGGTAGCATCAAGACCAATCTTCGAGGTGTCCACGCACAGATCATACAGCGAAGCGTCCAGCCAATATTGCTTCGTAAAGGTCTGAACGTAAGCAGTTCGTTCTTTATCGTTGGTTTCGATGAACTTTTCGGCCTCATTCTGCGATAGATGGTATAAGTCCCGCACACGCTGAATGCGGTCAGGCATGGCCGCATGAACGAGAATGCTGACATGGTTGGCGTGATTGCGCAGAATATATCTTCCGCAGCGGCCCAGGATGATGGCCGACGTTTTTTCCACAATACGCCCAATGTAGTCCGATTCAAGCTGGAACAGGTCGTGGTCGGTTGGTACGTACTTATTTGGCGCGGCGCTCAGCAGTGGGTCAGTAAAAACGGCAAGTTGGGAAAAGGATTGCCAGAAGGAACTTAATCTTTCATCGCGGTTCTGTAAGGTGACTTCCGAGACGTTCAGTTTGTCGGCTACCCATTGAAGTATCTGGCGATCAATGAAGGGAATTGCCAACTGCTCGGCTAATTTTTTGCCTAGATTTGAACCGCCGCTTCCGATCTGATGGCTGATTGTGAGAACAAACGGTTCGTTTTTCATAGTTGTGCCTTCTAAAGCCTGTTTATAGCAAGCTATGCTTCACTGTATTTGTGAAAAAAGTCAATTTATCCACTTTATCTGATCATAGCACGGAAAAGGCTGTTTGCTATTGCAGTAAAACGCCGCCAGTGGCGAGGATCACGAGTAGACAAAGCCACGGACAGGAGCGCTGTAGCCTGGGAAACCGCCCACCGTGCAGGAAAATTGTGCGATTCCCCGAACTGGGCAATAATGCTCATCACAACACACTGCTCCCAGAACAGAGAATAAATTCGTGTCCAGTCTTATCGGCCAACGCCTCGGTCAATACGAACTCACCGCCTTGCTTGGCAAAGGCGGTATGGCGACAGTCTATCTCGCTTACCAGGCATCGGTTAAGCGCGAAGTCGCGGTCAAAGTCATCAAGTCTGACCTGGCCGAGATCAGCGTCTTCGTGTCGCGCTTTGAACGTGAAGCGCAGATGGTAGCGCAACTAAGCCATCCACATATTCTCAGGGTCTTTGACTTCGGCCAACAGGACGATATTGCATACCTGGTTATGGAACTGCTCCGGGGCGGGAGCCTGGCCGATCTGATTTCGAAAGCGCAACTCACGGTGAGCGACGCGGTACGACTGATCGATCAAATTGCGTCGGCACTGGACTACGCTCACGAACGTGGGATTATTCACCGCGACTTAAAGCCGCAGAATGTCCTGCTAGATGAAAAGGGTAACGCCTATCTGACCGACTTTGGAATCGCCAAAATTCTGAGCGAGACGAAGGCGCTCACCCAGAGCGGCATAGCAATGGGCACACCCGCTTATATGTCACCGGAACAGTGGGAAGGCCAATCACTCGATGCACGGACGGACGTCTATGCGCTGGGGATCATGCTGTTCGAAATGTTGGCAGCCAAAACGCCCTTCAGTGCGGATACGCCTGTAAGCATGATGCATCATCACATTTATGCCACGCCTCCCTCACTTCATGAACGCCGTCCCGATCTGCCTCCTGCGGTAGATGCAGTGATTGCGATGTCCCTCGCCAAAAAGCGAGAGGATCGGTTCGCTTCAGCGGGCCAACTGTCTGAGGCGTTCCGCGCAGCCCTGCTGGACAATTCGACTGTTTCTCCTCCAAGGAAACCAATCGCACTACCGCGTACTGGCAAGCCTAGCCAGACCGCGTCGCAAACGGTTGTAGGTGGCTCGAATGCCTCATTTCCGTGGAAATTTCGCGCGCTTGGGCTGGTAGTGATCTTGCTCGTGGCACTCGGCGCAGGCTTCTCCATCCTTCGTCCGCTTTCCAACCTATCAAATGCGCTAAGCGGATCAAGCGCGGAGTCTGCGACGACGCTAGTGCTTGTTGCAACCTCTATTCAAACAGCGACGCTTACCGCTCTTGCAACTGCTACAGCGCTGCCACCAACGACTCGTTCAACAGAAACGCAAACGCCTTCGCCCACCGCTACAGCAACGCCGACCTATGCTGCCGCAACTGCTACAGCGCTGCCACCAACGGCTCGTTCAACAGAAACACGAACACCCGCGCCCACCCCTACAGCGAGCTTCACCCTCACAGCTACAATTCCGCTA
>DATGFK010000315.1:0-7261 GCA_035309185.1 Aggregatilineales bacterium | reverse complement strand
TTCCGCCAGTTGTGGCGTTTCCACGGCAACTTTGGCGATGTGCTGGACATCCGCATGATCCGTCAGTCCGGCGATCTGCAACCCGTGCTGGCGCTCGTCTCGCCGTTGGGTGACATCGTGGCTGCTAACGACAGTCAGGGCGGCCCCGAGGCCGACATACTGGCCTATGAACTACCTTTCACTGGCGACTACGTCATCGTCGCACGTCGCCAGGGGGCCGAAAACGGCGCGGATGGCAAGACAACGGGGCAGTATTCACTGTCGCTTGGCCTGCGCGGGCCGGGAACCGCAGCTCAGAATACGCAGCTTGTGGCAGGGAACGTGGTAAAAGGCCGTCTCAGTGATACGTCGCCATTGGCGCTTTACCGTATGGAAACTGGCGGCGCACTGGCACTTTCGCTCGATCTGGGCAGTCTGCATCGTGTGGCGCGTCTGCGAATCCTCACGCCGAATGGCGCCCTCCTTTCCGACCAGAGCGGACTCAGCCCGCTGACGATTTCGGCACGGCTGCCCGATAAGGGGCCGTTCCTGGTTGAAGCCAGTTCGTTCAGCTATGACCGCCAGCCTTTCAGTGACTTTTCGCTTTCGCTGTATCGCCTCAGCGCGACAATTGCCAAAGCCAGCGCCGATCCGTTGTTCATTGGCTACGGCGATCAGCGCCAGGTCACGGCCACAGGAACCGACGAATGGTTCTTTATCGGCCATAGCGGGGACATCATTAACGTGGGCATCACGCCCAGAGACGTTTCGCCTGACACGAGCGTGCGGATCAGCGCGCCGCAGGACGTGCTGCTGTATAACGGGAATCTCGGCGCAGGTATCAACCAGAATTTGAGCCTGGCGGTGACGGGCATTTACGATGTCGAACTCAAACCGGCGGACGGCACGCCACCTCTACCCTATCAGTTTGACCTGGAGCGCGTAGGGGCCAATGGCAACGAATTTGCCCTGTACGATACCGCAACGGATAAGGGAACGCTCGAAGCCTACACGCCCGCTACAGGCACACTTACGCCAGGTGGTTTGCCCGACGCCTGGACGATTGACGGCAAGGCAGGCCAGGTGGTCAACCTGGTGGCGAATGCGACAACAGGCAGTAAGGTCGTCGGATTGTCGCTACAGCGTCCCGACGGGTCAGTGTTGCAAACTGCGGTCGCGGAGCGTACTGCCGGGGCGGTGATCCAGGGCGTGCAACTGCCCGAATCGGGACGCTATCGCGCAGTTGTGTTCGACAGCCAGGGCGCGGCGGGAGCGGGAGGCGCCTATAGCCTGACCTACGAGGATGCTTCTGGTGGCGAACTTCGCGAAGCCGAAAATGTCAAAGGCCTTGCCATTCCAGCCAATGCCTTCGCCGTATGGTCGCTCAATGTACTGCAAGGCGCATTGATTAATGTCCGGTTAACGCCACTTAGCAGCCAGGCTTGGTCGCCGGCGATTCATATCGTGCAGCCCGATGGACGAATCATCGCCTCAAGCTCCGGCGGAACGTCGCAGGTCAACTTGCTGGGCGTCACGGCGCCGGTCAGTGGCACGTATCGCATCGCCGTCGGCGGGATCGTCATCAGCACCCTGGCTTCCTACGATCTCCTCGCCAACGTCGAGTCGCCCTTTGGGTCGGCAGGACAGACCGTGGAGGTCAATGCGCTTACCGATAACGGCAACGCGCTGCCGCGCTACGAAAATCCGGTGACGCCCGCGCCTGTTCACGTCGCCATCGGGGAGTTGATCGCGCCGCAGACGCCGGACGACAAAAAACGGCTCGACAGTGCGCCGCCCATCGGTTACGGCGACACAGTGCGGGGCGAGATCGCGCACGGACAGTTTAGCGATGCCTGGCAGTTCGGCGGAATCCAGCAAGTAACCGTCGATCTGACAGCAACGGCGCTCACCGGCAACGCTGGGCCAGACCTGACCCTTTACAATGGCAACGGGGCCATCGTTCACGAACAGCGTCACGGTGATTCAGCGACGACCACGCTGGTCTATCACATGCCGATTGGTGGACCGTACAAAGTCCTGGTGCGGATGGGATTGGACGGTGGTCGTTACCTGATGACCCTGCGCTCGGAATCGGTGGGGTTGACTCCAGCGCAGGTTGCCATCGGCAGGCCCATAGGCTACGGCCAGACGCTCACCGACGAAATTGACAGTAGCGGTGCGCCGCAGCGCCTGTATTTCCTCGGTACGAACAACGACACGGTCTCGGTGCAGGTTCACCGATCAACGGGCGACCTGAACCCTGCCGTCCAAATTATCGGGCCTAACACGGCACAGGTCGCTGCGGACTCGAACACCAGCGGCAAGCCCTATGCCAGCCTCCAGGGCATCAAGCTGCAAGAGAACGGCGTGTTCGTGATTATCGTGCAGCCCGCCGGGACTACTTCCACTAACAACAATACCCCGGCGACCAGCGGACGCTACAGTGTGAGCCTGGCGCTCAATAGCGGTTTTCACCTGGGCAACCGGGGAGGTGGCGTGATCGTTCCCGGTCAGACGGTGGTCGGGCTGCTGCAAGTACCCAATGTCAGCCAGACGTGGCTGTTCACCGGCAAGCGCGGCGAAAGCGTGACATTCTCCGTCCTGGCGCAGGGCAACCCTCTGCTGACGCCGCTCGAAATCCAACTCCAGGATTCAGCGGGCGTAGCCTTTGCAGATCGTCAGGCCGTCTTGACCCAGGGTGAAATCCGACTGTCTGACGTGATCTTGCCCGGAGATGGCCTGTACAGCGTCCAGATCAGTGGCGGCAACAATACACCTGGCGCCTATCAGTTAACCTGGACAGGTCTACAAATGCCACCCTCCGGCGGCGCGATCCACTACGATGAAACTGTTGGCGGCGTGTTCACCCCGGATCACGATGCCGATACGTGGGTGTTCTCTGGCTCGGCGGGAGACGTCATCTCGCTGGCGTTGACTTATCAGAGCGGTGACACCTTCAAAGGCGGCTTGCAACTGCGGGCTGAAAACGGATTGGCCCTGGCGACGGTAGCAGACCTGGGCACGGGAGCGGGGGCCCGTGTTGATAACTTGCTGCTGCCTTTCAGCGGTAGTTATACGTTGATCGTGGCAAACCCCGACACTTCCTTTAAGGGCGCTGGTGTCTACTCGTTGAGCCTGGCCTTGCAGGACAGTAAGGCGCGCTCAATTGGAACCGTGCTGCACAGTGGGCAGCAAGGGATCGGCGACCTGTACATGGATGATCCTGTAGACACCTGGGTCTTTGAGGCACAGGCCGGTGATGTCGTTTCGCTGTCAGCACAGGCGAGGGATCAATTCCTGAAACCGAATTTGCAATTGCGCGCCAACAGTGGCACGCCGCTGGCTTCAGCCGAAGGGGATAGGAATAAGTTTAGCCAGGCAAAAATTGACAATTTCACAATTACGACGGATGGAATCTATGTTGCCAGCGTAACGGGCGGCAAAGATAAGACGACGGGCAGCTATGTCCTGTCATTGGATACAGCGGCAAAGGCGGCGGCTAATCCAATCAGCCTCGCCTATGGTGACAGCAAAGAGGGACTGGTTGCCGACAACCGCCCGCGCCAATATTTTGTCTTCACGGCACAGCGGGGCGATTCGGTAACGGCCAGTGCTACGCGCGAAGCAAAGTCGAGCCTTGCACTGGTGCTTGCCATCCAGGATTCGCAGGGCAACTTACTGGTGCAATCGGATGCCAATGGCGCAGACACTGCAACAATCAGCGCATTCCAGTTGCCGACCACCGGCAAGTATGCCCTGGTCGTGACCCGCTACGGCAGTGAGACAGGCCGTACGGGCGGGCGCTTCAAAGTGACGATCAACGGCACGCCGGAGAATCGATCCGCCAAAGGGTCATTGCCATACGGTCAGAGCGCTATTGGGCGCCTCAGCGACGACAATCCGGTGGATCGCATTACATTCAGCGGACAGGCGGGTGACGTGGTTGGCATCGCCAGTAAGGCAACCAGCGCTGACCTGGACACATCGCTCGTGCTTGAAAATTCTACGGGAGACATCATTGCGTCGAACGATGACTATGACGGTACGAATGCGGTAATCGCCGCTGCCCTGTTGCCCGCCAATGATACCTATACCATCGTCCTCTCACGTGTCGGAACACAAACACTGGGCAGCAGCGGTAACTACAACCTGACCTTGAACCGGCTGTACAAGGTAAACGCTACTGCTGCACCAACTTCGCTGCTGACTTACGGGCAGCGTGTGGTCGGAACAATTGATGCCCAGAATATAGAAGCTCATTACAGCTTCAGTGGCAAAGCAGGCGACCAGGTTTCGGTGAACGTGATACATCAGATGGATGACGCGCCGCCTGTGCTATCTATCCAGGACCCAAGCGGGACAGACCTGACCGTAGGCACGTTGGCAAACGGTGAAACGAATATCAGCCACTACACCCTTCCCTTTTCTGGCCTGTATGGCATTGTCTTGAAGCGTCCCCTGGACGCCAAACAGGTTTACGATCCCTACGCCCTTACGGTGTCGCTCCTGAGCAGCCAGGCTGGCGCCCTGAACAATGGTGGCGTTCTGTCAGTTGGCGACACCGCACTCGGAACCTTCGGAGCGGGCCAGTTAGCACATTACTGGCTATTCCAGGGCCAGGCGGGACAATCTGTCACCATTGACCTGATGCGACTCAACGGGAACTTGATGCCGTCACTACTTTTGATCAGTCCAGCGGCGCAAAGTCTTGCTTCCCTATCCATCGTCGGGCGTGAGACATCGGGGGAAATCACAGCCTTTCGGCTTCCCGTAGATGGCATTTACAGTCTACTGGTGGCGCCGGGCAATACTGCGACGAGCGCCGCGACAGGCCAGTATCGCCTGTCGCTTCAGGCAAGCAATGCTATAACGGCTGGGGCTTCGCCGATTGTCGCCGGGCAAACTGTCAGTGGGACGTTGAACAGCAGCCAGCCGCAGCAGCAATGGTCGTTCACATCTGGCGCCGGACACAGCATATCGGCACGTCTGCTGGCGCTTTCCGACACTTTTATGCCGGGACTGCTGCTCAAAGATTCTGATGCGCATATCCTGGCCGAAGGGCATCTCGAACGTTCCGAAAGCGGCCAGACCAGCCTGGCGCTTCAGAGCGTGTTACCCGCTGCTGGCGCGTACACGCTCATTGCAAGTTTGCCCGGCGTGTCCGGCGCTGCACTTCCAGCCAGCGGCAATTACCGCCTCACCTTCGACGAGAGCGCGCTCTCTACCGAGGCGACAGCAGCCCACCCAATTGCCTATGAACAACCGGTCACGGAAACCGTTCAGCAAGGCGCGACGGCGCTATATGCCCTGCATGGTTCGGCGGGCGATGCGCTCAACCTCTCGCTGCTGTCCAACGACGGCACTACCAGCAAAGCGCCAATACTCTCCATCAAAGATTCCAGCGGGCGGGTGTTGGCCCAGGCCGATCCGGGTGGCGCCAGCGAAGCGGCTATCCCCGGTGTCGTCTTGCCCTCGGATGGGCTGTACGTGGTTGCATTGGCTGCGCCCGCTACGACAAGCTATACGCTGGTCGTCCAACGCTGGCAGGATTTACTGGCGCCCGCCACAACGTCCCGCACGCTAACGGCCAATCAGCCCCTGGATGGGCAGATCAGCAGTACCACTTCTCAGGAATTCTGGTCGTTCGATGCGAAAGCCGGGAATGCGGCTCAGCTCAACGGCAGCCGAGCCAATGGAGACGTTCGCTTTGACCTGGCCGTGTTCGGCCCCTCAGGGTTTGTCGCTGCCGGAGCATCGACTCCGGATGGCAAGGTTCAGCTTGGGCCACAGCGCCTGACCGCTGATGGCAAATACACGATCATCGCGTCGCGCTGGCTCGGTGCAGCAGGCCATTCTCAGGGTCTCTATGCGCTGGCACTGACCTTTCCGACCAACGTTTCTGGCTCGAACGGCGGCTTCATACCGGCCTATGGTCAGGTCGTGTCCGGCGGTATAGCGTCTTCGGGCAACGGCGACACCTGGACATTCGATGGACAGGGTGGTGATGTGGTGGATGTAGATATGACGCGCCTGGACGGAAACCTATCGCCAGCGCTCAAACTCCTCGACGTATCCGGCAAGAATACGCTGGCCTCGGCCCAATCCGACCAGTCCGAGGCCGTCATCAGCCACATTGTTCTGCCCAGCAGCGGACGCTACAGTATCCTGGCTGGTCGCAATGGCGACACGTCAGGGGGCTACAAACTGGTCGTTTCGCGTGCGCAAAGCCTGCTTCAAGCCAGTTTGGCTCAGGCTGAAGGGATCAGCTTTGGCGCGAGCCGCGACGGGCAACTGACCAAAGAATTGCCTGTCCATGCTTACGTCTTCTATGGCGAAAACGGCCAGCGTGTGACGGTCACGGTCACGCCGAAGCCCGGCGACATGTTGACACCTTACGTCTATCTGCTGGGTCCCGATGGCAACGTCGTCGCCGGAAATGACGGGAGTGGCAGCAGCGCAAGCACTGGCGCTGTAGCTCACATCAACAATCAAGTCTTAACGGCAAGCGGATTCTACGGGATCGTCGTAACCGGCAGCCCGGCAGCTAAACCCGATGCGCAGGTCGGCGCGTACAGCGTCTCGGTTGAGCGCAGCCAGCCAGGGGCAACTCTGCAAGGCATTGTAACCGTTGGCGGCACAGCCAACAGCGAGTTGACTGCCGGGCAGTCTGCTCACGAGTGGACTTTTGATGCAGGTGACGGCAAAACTATTGCCGCCGCCTTGCATTCAACGTCGCCAGAGTTTGACGCAACGCTGTCCATCGTTGGCGACGATGGTCGGCTCCTCGCGTCGGCCCCGGTGCTGGATGGCGCGGCTTTGGCGGAGGGTACACTGCCCGGGCCAGGCCACTACGCCGTTGTCGTCACACCCAATTCTCTCGGCAGCTCCGGCGCTTATCAGCTTCAGGTGAGTTATGCGCTGGCGCCCAGCGGCGGTGGGAAGCTCACCAGCGGGGAAACGGTGCAGGGAACTCTGGACGATGGCAATTTTACCGACGCCTGGCATTTCGACGTGCCCGCCAACGCGCCGATCTCGCTGGACCTAAAGGGGCAGGCAGGCAACCTTGAGCTGCAAATCGCCCTTTATGCGCCGGATGGCACCCTGATCCCGATGCAGCAGAGCAGCGCCGCGGAGATCAAAATCGCGGGGGCGCAACTTGGCGCCGGAGGAACCTATACGCTGCTCGTCAGCCGGACAGGCGGCGCCAGTGGACATTCCAGCGGGACGTACAGCCTGCAAATCAATATTGGAAAGTAGGATCAAATGGCTAAATTACGAACCG